>CAMWMT010000390.1 GCA_947175375.1 uncultured Clostridiaceae bacterium
TGCATGACCTTATCCCGTAGCCGGTACTGGATACCACACCTCTGTAAAAAGAGGCTGCACGGATTCATTGCCTCCTGCAGTACCCGATTCAGGTTCGCCGCCCCACAGATCCCTCTCTGCATGGGTGTCAGTACCTGAATATCCTGCAAAGCATCCACATGATAATAAGCCGGCAGATTCCTGGTACAGTACCTGACCAGTGTGTCTACTACTTCTTCATTCGTCTCTTTTCCCGCAAAGAAAAAATCAGAGTCTTTTCCACCGCGCATGTCGATGGCTTCACCCTTGTTGATCCGATGGGCATTCATAATGATCCGGCTGCCCTGAGCCTGCCGGAAGATCCGGGTCAAGCGCACCACCGAGATCCTGCCAGATGCAATCATATCTTTCAGTACATTGCCAGCACCCACACTGGGCAGCTGATCCGTATCTCCTACCATGATCAGTGTCATATGCTCCGGAAGTGCCTTCAGCAGATTGTACATGAGGATCACATCGATCATGGAACACTCGTCCACGATCAGCACATCCCCCTCCAGAGGCTTTTCTTCATTTTTCTGATATCCTTCCGGCGGCTTATATTCCAGTAATCTGTGGATCGTCTTCGCCTCCATACCGGTCGCCTCGGACATCCGCTTTGCCGCCCTGCCTGTAGGAGCGGCCAGAAGGATCCGACATCCTGCCATCCGATACGCACACAGGATTCCCATAGTCGTCGTTGTTTTGCCGGTCCCCGGCCCGCCGGTCAAAATCATCACTTTGGAGGATATGGCTGTCCGGATAGCTTCCAGCTGTACCTCGTCATAGGGCACAGAAGACCGGCTCTGCACCTGTCTTAAAACTACTTCCGGATCGATCCGAACCTCCCGCTGCGCCGCAAGCAACCGTAGCAATAGCCGGGCGCATCCTGCCTCCGAGAAATAAAAGGGCGGTAGATAGATGGCCTCTTCCTCCCGGATCACATCCCCGGTCCGCAGCATCTCATCCAGAGTGATCTGAAGCTCCGGCTGGTCTACTTCCAGAAGCTTCTCCGCTGTACCAACCAGTTGTTCCCTGACCGCATAACAGTGACCACTCTCCGACAGCCGATTCAGAGTGTATAGAATCCCGCTCCGCAACCGTACAAAACGCCCCTTCTCGATCCCCAGCTTTTCCGCGATCATATCTGCTGTCCGAAATCCGATCCCCCAGATATCGTCCGCCAGGCGGTAAGGATTCTCCTCCACAACCTGTATGCTGTCGCTTCCGTAGGTCTTGAAGATCTTTGTCGCATGAGCGGTACTGACTTCATGGCTCTGGAGAAAGAGCATGATGTTCTTGATCTCCTTCTGCTCCTTCCAGCTCTTTTTGATCCGTTCCACCCGGACCTTCCCAATACCCTCCACCCGGATCAGAGCGTCCGGATCCTCTTCGATCACATCCAATGTATCTTTTCCAAATTCCTGTACGATGCGCCTGGCAAACTTTGGCCCCACTCCCTTGATCAGCGCCGAACCCAGATATTTCTCGATCCCATAGACTGTAGCCGGCAGCGTCTCTTCAAACTTCTCCACCGAAAACTGCCTCCCGTATCTAGCATCCACCTTCCAGACACCCTCCAGCAGCAGGACAGACCCCACATGGGTATCCGGCATAGCTCCGACCACCGTCACCAGATCCTTATAATTTTTGGCTGCGCATTTCAGCACCGTATAACCGTTTTCCGCATTCTGATATGTGATCCTCTCCACAACGCAGCGCAGACGCTCCATATATTCCTCCGTCCTCTTCCGGCAATTCCATACTGCTTCATTGCCTTTATTTCCTCTCTTGTATGACCTGATTATACTATAACTGCTCTTTCTTCACAATCCAATATATTTTTATTCTCCCGCAAACATAAGGAACTTCTTGTTCCAGCCCAAAAGCCGTGGTAAAATAAACATTAAGTAGAAAGGGGTTACTATGAAAGGAAAAAGATCACTACACGAAATCATCTATGTCCCCATCCTTCTGGCTGCTGTCATTGCTATATTTTTTTGGTACACCGCACAGAACCAGGAGCGCATGGAAGAAAGGAACAAGAACTATGCATCGGACTCTGCGCGGCTGACTGTCGTCAAGATCGACCATGAACTGAATAACGCAGTCAACCAGATCCGCACTTATGCTTACTTTCTGGGCGAAAGCCTGACAGAACCGGCCATCACCCCCGAGAAGCTGCTGACACTAAGGGAAAACACAATATTTGACGCTTTGCTGTTCACAGATATCAACGGCATCGATTACTACTCTGACGGACGGACCGACAACGTGACAAACCGTGACTTCTATCTGAAGGGCATTAACGGAGAAGACGGCATCTCCATCATCTTTGATCCTTATTTTTTTGATGAGACAATGGCCTGCTTTTATGCTCCGGTCTACTTCGGCGGCGAGACGATCGGGCTTCTCCGAGGAGTCTATCTGGCGGAGGAATATCTACAGCACATGCTCGCCACTACTTATTTCGGAGAAGAGGCTGACGTATTTCTCTGTATGCCGGACGGCAGGGTGATCGCCAGTTCCGATCATAACCAGTATGATGGACATCTGATCGATATTCTGGAAGAAACTGGCGGGATCGACCACGATACAGCCGTCAGTGCAAAAACAGTCTTTACAAATGGAGGCGAAGGCTCCTTTATCTGTGATCCCGGCAGCAGCACGGACAACCTCTGTGTCATGCAGCTTCCTGATAACGGATTTATACTGGTACAGACATTCCCGAAGAGCGTCACCCAGCAGATGATAAGGGATGAAAACCTTGTCGGCATCCAGCTGGAAGCCATGCTGATCGGACTGTTTGTCTTCTACATCATCACTCTGCTCTTCCGGGCAAAACGGGAAAAGGAACTGCAGATTCAGGCAGAGATGTCCACTGCCAACCGCAAGGAACGGCAGTACCGGATCGCTGTCGCTTCCAGCTCCTTCTGTACATTTGAGTTTAACCTGACAAAAGACCTGATCGAGCAGGATGTGATCCGCATGATCGATGGGAAGGCCGTCTCCTTTCTCGAAACAGTTGGACTGCAGGCACCATGCAGTGTTTCTGAGTACTTTGAGCGCTGGAAACAGTTTATCCTGCCGGAATCCCTGGACGAGTACAGCAACGCAGTAAACACAGGGCATCTGAGGGAACGTTTTGCGCAGGGAAAAGCCGAAGTAGTGGTCGAATACTGGGGCAAGGCATACGAAGATTCCCCTATATGTGTCCGGCAATCCTATATCATGACACAGGACGACGAGACCCACGACATCATGGTCATGGTCGTAACCAAAGAGATCACCGAGCAGGTCCGCCAGCAGAGGGAACAGACGCAGGCACTGCAGGACGCGTTGATGCAGGCACAGCATGCCAACCAGGCGAAGACCACCTTCCTCTCCAATATGTCCCATGAC
>CAMWMT010000391.1 GCA_947175375.1 uncultured Clostridiaceae bacterium
CCGGTAATCGCTGTTACATAATCTGTATTCTTCCATATTCCTTATCTCTCCTCTTCTCTTTGAACTACCAGTGTAAAATATCCTCCGCCCAGGCTTCGGGACTCATCATAGATGACCCGGAACCGCAGTGTTCTGTCCTGCTGTTCTTCTATGCTTCCATACCAGATTCCCGGAAAATTTTTAATTCCAAGTCCGACCGTCGACTCAAGAACAATTTCTTCTCCTACATGAAAATGAACATAGGAATCCACGAATATACTCTGAATCTTCTCGTCTTCTTCATAGGGAATGCTTACAAGCGGTACAGATAACACAGAGCCTTCCTCTATCACATGGATCATCCGGTTTTCTTCTGTATCCTTCGTCACTCCCACAAGTTCCCGGATCTCTTCCTCATACATCTCCTTTGTATAGACGCTGGCTTCCAGGTGCCCGGTATCCCAGGTCTCGAATACCATCAGCTGTTCGGAACGCCCTGTACCCAGACCATCCACCACTGCCAGCGCAATCTCATCCCTTCCGTCCTGGTCGTAATCCGCTTTATACAATTCTACGCCTGGCACGGCTGCGGGCCAGATCAGACTGCAGTCCAGATACGTATGGTTACAATCTCCGTCCGGCGTCATACGATAGTCGATGGTCATCCCCCGGATTCCATATGTCCGCCTGCTGCAGTATCCATAGAGTGTCACTGTCTGGTCTTCCGTCTGCGCAAGTATCGTCATGATCGGATCCCCTTCATATCCGGCCTCATAATCAAGTTCCGCCACCGGAACGGCTTCCTCGTACCGTTCATAAGGTATACAGCTGTACCAGTCCATAAATTCTTCCGAATCCCGGGAAAACAACGGTTCTTCAGATACGGACACCGAAGTCTGCACGCCATCTTCCTCTGCTGTCTGTGTTGCAGTTTTTTTCTCTGTCAAAAGGGCAAGAAGTTTTCCGACCATTTCCGGAGATTCACTGTACGCTTTCAAGTTCTCTGTTCCACACAGCTTTTCCGCCCCCTGCACATCCAGCGAAGCCAGGAATTCACAATCTTCATCTTCTTCGGTATAGCCGTACCACTGTACCACTCCCAGATTATCCGTTAGCGCCAGCATCAGGACCGACGGCGCGTATACCCGTCCGAAATCCTCTTGAAATTCCGCGCCATCTTTCAGCATAAAGTGAAATTCATATGGTTCCTCCGAAGTCTGCAGCCGAACCGTAAAGGCCGTGTCTGCTGTCATGCAATCCGGCAAAGCCTCTGAGATCACTCCTATGAGCCGCCCGTTGGCAGATACATCTCCCACATAAGGATTCTTTGCTTTATACAGTTTCTCCTCTATTGGCGCGGTTTCGTCTGTATCTTCTCCACCTTCTACCCCCGTGGAATCTAAAAATTCATCCGTTCCTGCATTCAATTCTCTTCCGTTCGTCCCCAACATGACCAGAACGGCTGCGATCATCATGACTGCCAGAGTTCCTGCCCACACTGCGGGCTTTTTAAAATCCAGCACATGGTGGATTCTTTGTTTTACATCATGTTCCCCAAAAGCCGGTGACGTCCGGCCAACATCGTGTCCCCCGGATGCAAAGGACAGGAGAGTCATACTATAGATCTTCCTGTATCTGTCCTCTAACTGCTCCAGTACTTTTTCGTCGCAGCTCATCTCCATATCCCTGCACATGCCGAACCATGCCGCCCATACAAGTGGATGGAACCAGTATACCGCCAGAATACCGAAAGCCAAAAGTTTTACCAGATGGTCTTTTCTCCTGATGTGATACTGTTCGTGGAGAAGCACCATCTCCCTTTGCTCTCCCTGAAGATCACAGGGAAGATAGATCCGTGGATGCATGAACCCCATCACAAAAGGGGATGGCAGACTGTCGCATTCGTACACATCCGCCCTGCATGCTCCTTTTCTTTGCCCAATCCTTGCACCGGTCTTCCCGGATTCTGTCAGAACCGCCATACGAACGCTGCGTCTGAACTTCCAGATGCTTCCTACAAAATACAGTCCGAACATCAGGATACCTGCTATCCATACATATTTTCCAATGTTCAAAACACCTGCTGTCAGAAGAGAATAGTTCCCGTTCGTATACAAGAGACCATCCGCTGCACGCTCTGCCTGTTCTGTCTCAGAATCAGTCCCATGACTGGCAGACATCCCGAATCCCACCGGGTTCTGTGCTGATTGTGGCATCTCCGGACTCGCGGAAATCCCTTTCTGGAAAGCTTCCGGGAATTCTTCCTCCGTCTCAGGTATCATCGGAAGATACTCCATCGTACCGTTTTGCGTCACCAGAGTCCCCTCGGAGAATGCTGCCAGATTAAACAGGCTGAGCCCGGAGCTTATGGATACCGGACATACCAGGCGGAATGCCACTGCCAGCCACAGTATATACAGATACTTTCTTGGCATCTTTCGAAATAACAGCCGCAGCAAAAGTACTGCCAAAATACAGTATCCAGCCGTAATGCTCATATTCAGTATCCGGATAAAGCAGATTGTCAAGATTCTTTCCATCAATTGCCACCTCTTTTCTTCCAAAAACAAATGGTCGGTTATTGTAGACCTCCTGTTTTTATAAGTCTACAACAACCGACCAATATTTGCAAGTATTTTTTTCCTTTTCAAAAGTTGATTCCGGAAAAGTCCGGACCGAGCATTCCCAGTTTGAAATGTTTTCTGCAAAGGGACTTGTACTGGTCATTACTTCCCAGCATGACCTGCGCCCCTTCCCGGACGATACCATGTTCGTTATATCTGGCATTACACGTCGCCTTTTTGCCGCACCAGCAGACGGTCTTCAATTCTTTGATGCAGTCAGCCACCGCGATCAGCCGTTCACTTCCAGGAAACAGCTGGTTCTGAAAATCCGCCCGGAGTCCATAGCAGACCACCGGCACATCCATGAGGTCCACGATATCGGACAGAAAATCCACCTGCTCCGGTGTCGCGAACTGCACTTCATCTACTACAATGCACTGATACTGCCGGATCTGTTCCTCTGTATATGTTACCAGATCCTCTAAAAAAACACATTCCTCGCTCAGACCGATACGGGAACGGACGACGCCCGCTCCATCCCGGGTATCCAGCTTTGGCTTGCAGAGCAGGGCTTTCTGCCCTACTTCTTCATAGTTGAACCGTGTCATCAATGCGTTGGCGGTCTTGGAGCTTCCCATCGCCCCATAGTAGTAATATAATTTTGCCATCCACTTCTCCTCCTACCTTTTTCTGTTCTGGTGCTTGTATACAAAAAATCGCCAAATCACTGCCTGCAATGATTTGGCGATACATACTCATGCAGGAGATGGGACTTGAACCCACACATAGTCACCTACGTCAGATTTTGAGTCTGATGCGGCTGCCATTCCGCCACTCCTGCGCTCTCAACGATTGTAGTTTACCAC
>CAMWMT010000392.1 GCA_947175375.1 uncultured Clostridiaceae bacterium
TTATAAGGGCGCGCTTTATGAGAATGTGGTAGGAGAGGCTTTGACAAAGAGTGGTTACGGCCTGTATTACTATAAGAGGGAAGATTCAACGCTGGAGGAAGATTTCTTTGTGCGGACAGCGCAGGATCTGATTCCGGTTGAGGTAAAAGCGACAAACGGAAGGTCAAAGTCTTTAAGAACGCTGATCGCCTCTGATAAATATGAAGATGTCCATTATGGCATCAAGTTTACCGGTGGAAATATCGGGTACAATAATGGAATCTATACATTTCCATATTTTTGCGCATTCCTTTTAAAACGATATTTAAAAAAGGAATCAGTAAAGTTATAATTGTATAGGAAAGAAAATTTAGATCTACGAAAGAGAGGGAATTTGTGTGAAGAACAGTGCTCCGTCTGTTGTCAGGCAGGCGTTTTATAAATCACTTCCGGTGCTGGCCGGATATGTCATCCTTGGAACAGGATTTGGGATATTACTGCGAAATGCAGGATACGGGGTTCTGTGGGCGTTCGCAATGAGTTGTCTGATCTATGCAGGATCCATGCAGTATGTAGGTGTGGGACTGATCTCTGGAGGAGTTTCTGTCATCACAACAATCCTGACCACCATTATGGTGAATGCGCGCCATCTGTTTTACAGTATTTCCATGATCGAGCGTTATAAGGGTGCCGGAAAGTATAAGCCCTATCTGATCTTTGCCCTGACAGATGAGACCTACTCGCTTCTCTGCGATGGCCAGGTGCCGGAGGAAAGAACCGGTAATCTGTATCGCTTTCTTGTATCCCTGTTCAACCAGTCTTATTGGGTTACTGGAAGCGTAATCGGGAGTCTGCTGGGGAGTGTATTGCCATTTTCTACAGATGGAATCGAATTTTCCATGACGGCTCTTTTTATTGCTTCTTTTACGGAGCAGTGGATCTCTGGAGGAAATCACATTCCGGCGATGGCGGGTTTTGGTTGTTCGCTTTTGTGCTTGCTTATCTTCGGACCAGAACGTTTTCTGATTCCGGCTATGCTTCTGATCACCGTTGTCTTAACGGTGGTTCAGAATCGGATTACATATGAGAAGGAGGGGACAGAATGAATCTGGATGTACATGCGGCGGTTCTTGTGCTGATCATGGCGCTCTTTACATGGCTGCTGCGCTTTCTGCCGTTTCTGATCTTTCGAAAGAGTACGCCCGCGTATATCGTCTATCTTGGAAGAGTGCTCCCGTCAGCGATCATCGGAATGCTGGTCATCTACTGCCTGAAAGATGTAAATGTGACAGCGGCGCCTTTTGGCTTACCGGAACTGATCGCTGCTGTGAGTGTGGTGGCACTGCAGTGCTGGAAACGAAATTCTCTGATCAGTATACTTTTTGGTACGATTCTTTATATGCTGCTGATACAGGTCGCGTTTTGAGTACATATTATCGGAAAGCGGTTTCATATAGGAACAGGAAATTGGAAGTAATGGAGGAAAGCTATGGAATATAGAACGGCGGTTCCTGATATGTCAGAAGCCATATACCATGTTTTACATACTACGATTCAGACAATCTATCCAAAGTATTATCCAAAAGAAGTGGCTGATTTCTTTTGCCGGCATCACAGTAAAGAACATATTTTGGACGGCATCGTGTCTGGAAATATGGGAGTGTTGACAGATGGTAACGAGATTGTTGGAACCGGCTGCTTTGATGGGAACCATATCACAGGGGTATATGTATTGCCCTCCCGCCAGAAACAGGGATGCGGCTCACAGATCATGGATTGTCTGGAAGCTGAGATCATGAAAAAGTATGATACCGTGATTCTGGATGCTTCCCTGCCGGGGGTACGCTTCTATGAGCACAGAGGTTATAAGACGGTGGGGCATGGAATCTATGAACTGGAACATGATGTGAAACTGGTTTATGAGATTATGGAGAAAAAACGAATCATTGACTGATTTGCAGGAGAGATATAAAAGACATGATGAAGGAAGGTTTTTATTTTTACAGACATAATATTTATTACGGCAGTTATGAGGAAGAGCAGGTGTCCGGTCGTGGAAAGGTTTCCGCTTTCAGTCCAGAATATATACAGACGGATCATCCGGTCAGTGAGGAGGACTGGGCAGTTCGGTTGTGGGACAATCATCGTCTGCTTGAACCGGAGTATGCAGACCTGCAGACAATGCTGCTAAAAATGAGATTGTTCATGAACCTCAATACGGATCAGGAGGTTGATTTTTCCGCGGTTGAGGAACGGTTGCATTTCTCTTTGCCAAGGGAATTGAAGCAGATTTATACGGCGATCCATGGTCAGGAGGAGTATTTTGAAGCTGCAGAGCATTTTTTGCTGTTGGACGAGATATATGTGGAGCAAGGGATTCTTGTTTTCTTTAAGAAGAAAAGGACACCAATTGCCGGCTATGATATGGAGAGCGGATGCCTTGTACAATATTATAAAAGAGAATGGCATATAGAGCGTGGAGGATTTTGCTGTTATCAGTTTTGCGTGGGAAGGATGGTCACGATCGCTCTGGAGCATAAGCCTGTGTTCAAAAAGGGAAGATGCAAGGGAAAATTTGTGACAACGCTCAATATTGAAAGAGAACTGGAACCATTTTGCAATGAGAAATACCATCTCCTGTCAGAGTTTCATGTGTATGGAATCGCAGTGATGTATTCGGATGAGAAACTAATCGCCTGGATTCGGAGTAACGGATTTTATGCGGATATTCATGCAGGAGCCGCTGATGAGGCGCATCTGGAGGCACTTGGCCAGCATCTGGGATCCATAACATGGAAATAAAAATTTATAGAGAAATTGTACAAAGGAGGGAATCAATAACATGGCTGAATATACTTACCAGACCAGAAAAAAGATGAGCGAAAACTGGATCGCGCAGACAAAACAGGATGCTGCCAGCGTTTCCGAACAGGAGAAGACCTTGCTTCCATCCACGCATTACAATTCTATTCCGCGTGATACCTGCATATGGATGCGGAAGGTTTTGGAGGATGGGACATATCAGACGCTGAGCGCGCTGTATCGGGACAGATTTCACGACCTGATCCGCTGCTGTATTCCAAAAGGGCAGCACGAAGAGTTTTATTATGCATTGGATCAGATGAACCAATTCCAGATGACTGCCGGATGGTACAGGAGGAGTGTGCGTTCTGAGAGCTATGCGCCGTTTGTGGAAAACAGTATCGGATTGTTCCAGGCATACACTCGCCTGAAATTTTATGGGGCATCTCTTTCAGAGATTTTAACAGGCAACACAGAGCCAGAGATCTACGACCATGCGCGGACAGAGTCTTTTGCCTATGCGAGGATTCTGGCGGCGCAGGTCGACCTTGGAAATGAAAAAACCATACAGGCGGTAAAGGACATCCTGCTTGGAGAGGGCAATACCTCGATGATCAGCTATGAAC
>CAMWMT010000393.1 GCA_947175375.1 uncultured Clostridiaceae bacterium
TTATGGGAGGACTTTCCTTTACGGCGTTTACAGGGACAGCGGATGCTGGTTCGATGGATTCCTATACGATGCTGACGGTAGCTTCTGTTATTCTGGGAGGCGGAGAATTTACCGGCGGAAGAGTCAATCATCTTGGCGCAGCCTGTGGAGCAGTTACCCTTTCTCTTGTAACGATCCTGCTGGGATTTCTGCATGTCAGTTCTGATTATACGTCGGCGGTTAATGGAATCATGCTGATCTTGATCCTGTCATTCCGGTTGTTGAGGAAAGGAGGTGGAGCATAATGGGAAATATAAAATCTCTTTCTCAAAAATACCATTGGTTTTGGGCAGCCACTGCATCGATTCTGATGTTTGCGGTTCTGTCACTGGTATCCCAGAAAGTGTCTTATGCAAGTTTTACAGCAAATTTTAACATTGCATGTTATTTGACCATCTGTGCTCTGGGGCAGATGTTTGTCATAACAACCGGCGGCGCAATGGATCTTTCCATACCAAATATGATTACATTATCTGCATTTTTGTCTATGGGAATCATAAATGGAGAAAATAAAAACTTCTTTCCGGTATTTCTGCTTATGATTCTTCTTGGCATGGCTGTCGGTTTCATTAATGCGTTTCTTGTGATCAAAGTCCGGATTCCAGCGATGATTGCAACACTTGGTGTAGGTTATATTCTGTCTACCTTTACACAGCTTTACAGCCGGTATCGGTTCAGTACGATGACGCTCTGCAGCATTATGAAAACCTGCGTCACTTTCCGGATTCTAGGCATTCCATTGATCTGCTGCATTGTGGTTGGGTTGGTCGCGCTTACTACCGTGCTGTTCAAGTCAGTGACTTATGGACGTGCGCTGATGGCTTTGGGACAGAATCGATATGCAGCGGAGCTTGCAGGTATTCAGGTTGACCTGGTGGAGACGCTGGCATATATGATCTGTTCCATACTGGCAGCCATATCCGGAATGTTCCTTGCCGGCCGGACCGGAGGAGCCTTTCTGGGAATGGGTGACAGCTATCTGATGGATACCATCGGAAGTGTTGTTATTGGCGGAACTGTATGTGCAGGGGGACGTGCAGAACCAGTCGGCACTTTGCTTGGAGCATTTTTCCTGTGCCTGGTAGTAACGGTTATGAGCGCGGCCAATTTTTCTGTCGGCATGCAATATCTGATCAGAGGACTGATCATCGTATTTGTTCTGGTTCTGTCTGCTTCTAAAGGCAGCACAGAATAAGAGAAACGGAAGTGCAAACTGTTTTGTTTGAAATCACATGCCTCGTACATTGACTGATTTTACCAGTAATGGTAGAATTATCCAGAAAAAAATCAAATTTGAAACATATGTAAGAGGCAACTATGGAAAAATGTAAGATTTTGGCAGTTGCGCCCTATTCGGAGCTGCTCAGTATGATGGAACAGGTTTCAAAAGAGTTTGCGGATGTTCATCTGGAAACATTTTATGGGAATCTGGATAATGCATTAAATTATGCAAATGCTTTTCCGGGAAGCAGTTTTCATGTAATTCTTTCCCGCGGAGGTACGGCATTGACGCTGAGGGAAAAGACGACGATCCCTGTGGTATCGGTGGATGTTTCTACAGACGACCTGCTCTGTACGATGAAGCAAGTTCAACAGTTGTGCCCGGATTTTGCGGTTGTTGGTTATCATAATGTAGTGAGAACAGCTAAAAATATCTGTGAAATTCTGAAATGGGATAATGTGAAGATCGTGGAGATCAATTCTTCTTCTGCAGACAGTGAAATTATAGAACTGAAAAAAGAAGGGATCTCGGTTCTGATCGGAGACGTTTTGTCTGTAGAAACAGCGGCAAAATATGGTATTCGCGGAGTTCTTATCGTATCCTCGCTGGACAGTATCCGAAAAGCATTTCAGGAGGCAGTGGCAATCTTCAGCGAGATGCAACGCTGTCAGGAGCAGTATTTTCTCGCCACACTGGCAATGGAACATATGGATACCGGGGTACTCCTTCTGAATTCTGATGGAGAGATCTGCCTGGCTAATGGCATGCTTCGTTCACTGGGATATGAGAAAGCCTGTCAGGAAGCAGTCCGTATTTCCAGAGTAGGAGAGAATTCTGTACGTACATGGAGAAAACTGAATCATACAAAAGTTGAGATTTCCATGAAGAAAATTCAGGAGTCAGAAAAGACTTATTTTCTGTTTGCTTTTAAAAATGTGTCCGGCATATCCGGTAACTCCTGTTCCATCGTCGTGGAAGATACATTTGAAGTGATGCATCAGCTTTCTACCATATTTCGGGGAGAAGAATATGTACGCCCGATTCTGGAATCCATTCACAGATACTGTGACAGCCATATGCCAATTCTGCTGGTGGGTGCAAAAGGCCTGGAGCTTTCTTCCATTGCACGTTATATTCATCAATGCAGCACTCACCGTGGAGAACCGTTTGTGCGGATTCGATGTGATCAGCTTACTCCGGCACAGTGGGAAAAATTCTGCACGAATACAGATTTTATTTTGGCAGGGAATAACTGTACTTTATTTTTTGAAGAAATTCACAGGTTGTCAGACACAATGCAGCAGATGCTGAAAACCTATCTGTCGGATACAGATATTATCTGGAAACATTATGTAATTGCCACAGGACCGGCCAGTATGTCGGTGCCTCCAAAGGATGCAGAATTCAGTTTGGCACTGTATAAAATGATTTCGAATGATATACTGCGGGTTCCGTCTTTGTCGGAACGTCCGGAAGAATTGCCGCTTTTGATTAATCTGTGCATACCAGAAGTAAACAGTGAGCTTTCCACCAATGTGATCGGGGTTGAGCCGGAAGCTCTGGATATTCTGTGCGGCTATAGCTGGCCGAATAATTTGGAACAGTTATATCTGGTGACAAGAAGATTGGTTCGGGAGACAAAGGGGTACTATGTGACAGCTGAGACTGTCCGCTCTGTGCTTAGTGACTATAGAGATCTGGGAAGAAAGGAAAAGTTTACGCTGAACCTGAATCAGTCTCTGGAAGAGATGGAGCGGGAGATCATTCGGCATGTGTTTGAAGAGGAAGGCATGAATCGAAATGCTACTGTGGACAGGCTGGGTATCAGCCGAAGCACTTTGTGGCGTAAGTTAAACAAGTAGATAACTGGAGGTGTTGTTTTTGGAGCAGGTAAACCGAATCAGAGAGCTCTTTGCCAGGAAAGACCTGGTCACAGGGGCACACGTTCGTTCACAGGATCCCTGTATGGCAGAACTGACAGCTAATGTAGGGTATGATATTGTCTGGATTGAAAATGAACATTCTTTTCTGGATAAATGTAATACCAATCTGCATGTGATGGCTGCACAGGCAGGAGGGGCGGCTGCGGTAGTTCGTGTTGCATGGAACGATCCGGTTCTTGTTAAACCGGTTCTGGAG
>CAMWMT010000394.1 GCA_947175375.1 uncultured Clostridiaceae bacterium
GAAATGAATGACAGATCATGCCGGCCTGAGATTAGTGGCGCAGTGGAGGATATGGAACGGTATGATATCGTGTTCATAGGCTATCCGATCTGGTGGGGTGAGGCACCGAGGATTGTGAGCACATTTATGGAGAGCTATTCTTTTGATGGCAAAACACTGATTCCATTCTGCACCTCATCCAGCAGCGGGCTGGGTTCCAGCGGAAGGAACCTGGAGAAACTGACGGACGGCGCACAGTGGATGGAGGGCATGAGGTTTGGCGGCGGAACTTCCGAAGCTGATGTTCAGGCATGGACTGAAGGACTGGATTTATGAATAAAAAAATGAGATGGAAGATTGCCATAGACATACTGATGTCCGTCGTGCTTCTGCTCCTTATGGCCTATCAAGTGGTGGGGGATTATCTGCATGAGATATTTGGGGCGGCAATGCTTGTACTGTTCCTGGTGCACCATATCCTGAATGGCCGATGGTATAAGGGCCTGCTGAAAGGAAAATATATGCCGCAAAGAGTCATTGGCACTGTGCTGAACGCGGCACTTCTGGCAGCAATGCTTTCCCTTGCGTACAGCGGGGTGGTATTGTCGCGGCATGTATTTGATTTCCTGCCGATCACAAGAGGGATGGCACTGGCCAGAGTGATGCATCTGGCCGCCTCCTATTGGGGCTTTGTCCTGATGAGTCTGCACATAGGACTTCATTGGGGCATGGTGGTAGGGATGTTCCATAAACTCGCAGGAGGGAAAAGGAGACCGGTCCTTGCATGGATCGCACGTTTCTTAGCGGTGGCAATTGCTGTATATGGGGCAGTCTGTTTCCGGCACGCAGATATCTTTTCCTATATGTTTTTGAAAGTGGAATTTGTATTCTTTGATTATGAGAAAAGCGCCATATTGGTATTTGTTGAGCATATTGGGATGATGGGAACATGGATTTTTGCAGGCTATTATGTGCAGAAAGGAATAGCGAGACTTGCGGCAGGGAACAGGCAGAAGAAAGATAGGAAGGTATAACGAATTTGAGATTGGATAAGGACAAGGAGGTGCTTCTTAGATGAGCAAAAAGTTGGTGGCATATTTCAGCGCAAGCGGAGTGACAGGAAAAGTTGCGAAAGATTTAGCGGAAGCAGCAGGGGCAGACGTGTATGAGATAAAACCTGCAGAGCCATATTCGAAGGAAGATCTTAATTGGAATAACAAGGAATCCCGCAGTTCTCTGGAAATGAACAGCAGGGTGAGCAGGCCGCCCCTTGCAGATAAGGGTGCAGGGATTGAGAAATATGATGTAATCTTTCTTGGCTTTCCAATCTGGTGGTATACGGCACCGAGGATCATTAATACGTTTTTGGAAAGCTATGATTTTTCAGGAAAGCAGATCATCCTGTTTGCCACATCAGGAGGCAGCGGGTTTGGAAAGACAAAAGATGATCTAAAAGTGAGTATATCAAAGCAGTCAACTCTTATGGAGGGCGGGCTTTTGAATGGAAAACAGACGAAGGAATCGCTTAAATCATGGGTTGAACGTTTATAAAACAGAAATGGAGGATAACAGATATGAGTGAAAAAATAGTACAGACCGCAGGACGGGAGAGCCTTGGACAATTTGCACCGATGTTTGCACATCTGAATGATGATGTGCTGTTTGGGGAGGTATGGAATGAAGACGTCCTTCCGGTAAAAACGAAATGTATCATTACAGTGGTGTCATTGATGGCATCTGGCATCACAGATTCTTCCCTGACCTACCATTTGCAGAATGCGAAGAAACATGGAGTGACAAGGGAAGAAATCGCTGCAATCATTACCCATGCTACCATGTATGTGGGCTGGCCTAAGGGCTGGGCTGTGTTCCGTCAGGCAAAGGAAGTATGGAATGAGGAGAGTGCAGAATGAGAAGAAAGATTTGGGTGCTGATTCTGACGATGGGAATGACCGTATTTGCTATGGCGGGCTGCGGACAGATCGGAGAAAATCGGAATGTGGGAGAACCGGCGCGGACTGAAGGACAGACAGAGGAAGCACAAACGGAGGAGGCCGATAAACAAGACAGCAGGCAGTCCGCAGCATCACAGGAGAATGCAGATGTGCAAGGTTCCCACAGTGTGGAAAGCACTGATGTGGAAAATACGGGGGCACCGGTGGTTTATATGACCACAGACATCAGTTCAGACGGGTTAATGGCGATCTATGAAGCATTGGGAGCATCACCGGAAGGCAGCATTGCGGTAAAGCTGAGTACAGGAGAACCCGGAAGCAATTATCTGCGGACTGACCTGATCGGTGAACTGGTGCAGTCTCTGAATGCAAGCATAGTGGAGTGCAATACGGCTTATGGGGGAGCCAGATCCAGTACAGCCATGCACTATCAGGTTGCGGAGGATCATGGCTATACAGCCATTGCCACAGTGGATATTATGGACGAGAACGGTTCCATGACGTTGCCGGTCACAGGGGGAAGCAACCTGACGGAGAATTATGTAGGGGCGAATTTTGCCAACTATGACTATTTTGTGGTGCTGTCCCATTTCAAAGGCCATGCCATGGCAGGGTTCGGAGGAGCGATAAAGAACATATCGATTGGCATTGCATCTTCCGAAGGGAAAGCCCATATCCACAGCGGAGGAACCGGCGGTAGCATGTGGGGCGGTGATCAGGATGCATTTCTTGTGTCCATGGCAGAAGCAGGGAAGTCGGTAGTGGATTATCTGGATGGGAACATCCTTTATATCAATGTGATGAACCGCCTGTCCGTGGACTGTGACTGTGACGGAAACCCGTCAGAACCGGATATGCATGATATTGGGATTCTGGCATCCTTTGACCCTGTGGCAGTGGATCAGGCATGTGTTGATTTGGTGTACGGGGCGGAGGATGGCGGTTCTCTGGTAAAGAGGATCGAATCCCGGAATGGACTGCACACATTGGAACATGCGCAGGACATCGGACTCGGAAGCAGAGTATACCAGTTAGTGTCCATTGATGAATAGTTTTTTGTGATGCACAAAAAAGAGTGAGGTGGTTCCAAATGGATATTTTAAGGCGGGAATTTGTCTATGTGTGGTACTATTTCACCATTCAGCTGCAACAGATATTCAGATATTGGGTGCTGGGCATGGTGCTTGGCTCTGCCATTTCTGTATTTGGAAAAAATAAGATACATTCTGCATTTTCCGCCCTTGGGGATAAAAAACTGGGAGTGCTGGGGCTGATTCCTGCAAGCCTGCTTGGAATTGCCTCGCCTTTGTGTATGTATGGGACAATCCCTATTGCGGCATCCTTTTCGCAGAAAGGGATGAAAGACGATATGCTTGCCGCTTTTATGATGAGCTCCATCCTCTTAAATCCCATTAAAATAAAAAAATAAACCATCCCACGAGCCAAAAGCCAATATGGTATTGC
>CAMWMT010000395.1 GCA_947175375.1 uncultured Clostridiaceae bacterium
TGTAAGATCAATTATGATGGATAAAAAATTCGGGACTGCAGGCAACCAGATGGTCATTGAAGAGTTTCTGACCGGAAGAGAAGTATCCGTGTTGAGCTTTGTAGATGGAAAGACGATCAAAACCATGACCTCCGCTCAGGATCATAAACGTGCGCTGGATGGTGACCAGGGGCTGAATACCGGCTGTATGGGAACCTTTTCCCCCAGTCCGTTTTATACGGATGAAGTAGATGCTTTCTGCAAAGAATATATCTATCAGAAGACGGTGGATGCCATGGCTTTAGAAGGAAGGCCATTCAAGGGTATCATTTTCTTCGGTCTGATGCTGACGGAAAAAGGGCCGAGAGTTCTGGAATTCAATGCACGCTTTGGAGATCCGGAGACTCAGGTGGTGCTCCCACGTATGAAAAATGATATCGTGGAAGTGTTTGAGGCATGCGTGGACGGGACGCTGGATCAGGTGGAGCTGGAATTTGAGGATAATGCAGCCGTCTGTGTGGTGCTGGCGTCTGAAGGATATCCGGTCAGCTATGAAAAAGGATACGAGATCCGGGGACTTGAGAATTTCAGGGACAAAGAAGGATATTACGTATTCCATGCAGCAAGTAAGGAGAAGGACGGGAAACTTGTGACAAACGGTGGACGCGTCCTGGGCGTGACAGCCACCGGAAAAGATCTGAAGACCGCTCGTGCCAACGCATATGAAGCGGTAGATTGGGTGGATTTTGATAACAAATACTGTCGTTCAGATATCGGAAAAGCGATCGATGAGGCAGATGGATGAAGCAAAATGTAAAAGTCTGATGAAAGTTTTGTGAAATCGGTTGACTTTCCTTTCAGAAAACATTATTGTAATGGTTTGAGGCGGAACAAGTCTGGAAAGAGAGAATGATTCATGAAAAATAAACGATATTTATCAGGGCTGGCAGGAATTCTGCTGGCGGGCTTTTTGTTGTGTTCCGGTATGACAGTTCTGGCGGCGCCTTCTGTGAAAGGGGATACAGAACTGACAGTGACAAAAGATGAGATGGTCGCTGCCGAATATACGATTACAAATGACGAAGAAATGGAAAGTGTGACTCTGAGACTTTCTTATGACCGTGAGCTTCTGACCTATATGTCTGCGAGCGGCGGGGATAATTTTTCCGGAAGCGGCGGAAATGGAAGCGTTCAGTTAAGCTGCAGGCCAGGGAGCGAGGAAGTATCTTTTTCTGTGAGGTTTCAGGGAAATGCAGGCGGAGATACAGCAGTTTCCGTTACAGCATGTACGATCGTAGTGGATGGAATGGAGATCGACGCGCTCAGCGGGGAACCTGTCTCATCTGAAGAAACGGAAGAGGAGGAATCTACAGAGGAGGATGATTCCCGTGCCAGCTTTGTGATAGATGAACGTACATTTTACGTACGTCGCCCGGATGACATTGAGGGGTTTGAAGCAGTCCATCTGGATATTCAGGGGATCGACAGCCGCGTGCTGAAGCATGAGACTCTGGATCTGTATGTGGTGAGGCTCAGAAGCGATAACGGAAGTTACCGGGATGATTTCGTCTACAATCCGGATACCGGGAATGTGATTCCTTTCGTACGGAAGAAAAGCGGGACCGACGAAGTGATCTTTATCGAACCGGAAGAGAATGTCCATGTGCCGACCAGATACGTGTCGGTGAATCTGGGTTGGGGTCCCAAATATGAGATTCCTGCTCTGAAACATGTGATTATTGACGGCGTGGATGAGATTCAGGATGATACCAACCGATATCTGATCTACGGCATCAACCAGGACGGCGAAAAAGCATGGTACAGTTATGATTATGACAAGGATTCCCTGCAGCTGTTCGATGATGTGGCATATCAGGGGGAACAGAATTATATTCTGGAACTGGAGCAAAGGGAGATCGGGATTCGGACTGATGCAAGCGAACAGACGGAACGTTATGACCGGAACATGGCCAGACGGCTGTATACGATCCTGTTTCTGATCATTCTTATTGTTGTGCTGTTGAATGTACTGGTCCTGATGTATCTTCGCATGAGAAAGATGCAGATGCCGGAGGAAGCGGATGACCATGATGACGAGGAAAGTCCTGCCTCCGGAACCTATGTGACCGGAAATCTAGAGGAGAATGAGTCTGATTTTCAAGAACCGGCGAGATGGGACGGGGATGACGAGGAAGATGACGACCTGGAACTGGAGATCATCGACCTGGATGAAGAAATTTAACAGGAGTTAATCATGCGGCTTTGGGTATTCGGAAGTGACCGTGGGTTCTGCCGGATTCCGAAGCCGTATTTTTGTTGCCGGTTGACCATATGCGACAAAACTGTTATACTGTGTGTATAACATATGCGATATATGCAGGAGGAGGCAGTCATGAGGTATCTTCCTGCTTTACAAAGGACAGGTGACAGGATGTATCTGGAGATTGATTTTAACAGCGATAAAGCATTTTACGTACAGCTCTGTGATCAGATCATTATTGGGATCGCCACATCGAGGCTTCGGGAAGGAGATGCGCTTCCAAGTGTGCGTCAGCTGGCAGAAGAAGTTGGTATTAATATGCATACCGTCAATAAAGCATACAGTCTTCTGAGACAGGAAGGCTATATCCGCCTGGACCGCAGAAGCGGGGCGATCGTGGCTGTTGAGGCAGATACACGAAAAGCAATGAACGAGATGAAGAGGGAACTTCTGGTCACACTGGCCAAGGGGAGCTGCAGGAATATTACCCGGAAAGAGGTTCATGAGCTGATCGATGAGATCTATGCAGAATATGGGGAGTAGGAGGAGATTATGAGGATTTATACAGAGAGGGCGGAGCAGGCACTGAAACTGGCAAGAAAAGTGTCTACCCAGCTGAAACATCCCTATATTGGGACAGAGCATATACTGATCGGGCTCTTAAAGGAGTCGTATGGCTCTGCCGGACAGGTGCTGTCCGGGGCAGGAGTCACGGAGGAAGCGTTGACAGATATGATCCGGCAGCTGATCGCGCCGGAGAATGATGTGGTCGTGGGCGGAAAGAGGGATTATACGCCAAGAGCCAGGAAGATCCTGGATGACGCTGCTGCAGAAGCAAAACGTTTTCGTGAGGACCTGGTTGGAACCGAGCACCTTTTGATCGCCATTCTGAAGGATGGAGAATGTGTAGGTTCACGCCTTTTGAATACCATGAATATCCGTCTGCGGGAGGTGTATACGGAGCTGATCGCTTCCATGGGAGAGAAAGCGTCCGAGTACAGAGAAGACAGTAAGGGTCGTGGTACCCAGACTCTGGATCAGTACAGCCGGGATCTGACTGCTCTGGCAGGAGAGGGGAAATTGGACCCGGTCATCGGGAGAGGAGAAGAGATTCAGAGAGTCCTCCAGGTATTGAGCCGTCGGACGAAGAATA
>CAMWMT010000396.1 GCA_947175375.1 uncultured Clostridiaceae bacterium
ATCAACAGTATCATGCTTTGCAGTATTTGCGTTACGGATTCTTGTAAGCATATCTGCGATTGGATCGTTCGTTGTCATAGCAAATGCCTCCTCTCTCTATAATTACCAGCTTGCTTTCTTTACACCCGGGATCTGACCTGCATATGCCAGCTCACGGAAGCAAATTCTGCAGATTCCGTATTTTCTCAGGTAAGCATGTGGACGACCACAAATTCTGCAGCGACTGTATTCTCTGGTAGAGAATTTCTGTTTACGCTGCTGTTTTACTTTCATTGATGTCTTAGCCATGAAATTCCCTCCTATTTAGCAAATGGCATATTGAATAAGCTTAACAGATAACGTGCTTCCTCGTCTGTCTTCGCGGTGGTCACGAAGATGATATCCATACCTCTTACCTTGTCCACCTTATCATATTCAATCTCCGGGAAGATCAGCTGCTCTTTAATACCAAGTGCGTAATTTCCTCTGCCATCAAACGCATTCGGATTCACACCACGGAAGTCACGCACACGCGGCAGTGCCAGGTTCACCAGACGGTCAACGAATTCATACATTTTCTCTCCGCGCAGGGTCACTTTACAGCCAATCGCCATACCCTCACGAATCTTGAAGTTTGCGACGGAATTCTTTGCCTTTGTTATAACAGCCTTCTGTCCTGCGATGATCTCCAGATCTTTTACAGCAGAATCCAGGATCTTTGCATTCTCCTTTGCCTCACCAACGCCCATGTTGATGACAACCTTGTTGAGTTTCGGCACTTCCATCGGATTTTTATATCCAAATTTCTTCATCATGGCATCCATGATCTCATTTTTATACTGTTCACTGAGTCTACTCAACTTCTTACGCCCTCCTCTCTTCCATATTAATCAATCACTTTGCCGGTTGCCTTAGCAACACGGACCTTCTTGTCTCCGTCCATCTTATAACCGATTCTGGAAACTTTTCCGTCACTGACATACATAACGTTGGAAGCGTTGATCGGGCCTTCCTGATGGATGATCCCGCCCTGCGGATTCGCCATGGACGGTTTCGTATGCTTGGTGATCATATTCACGCCTTCCACAAGAACAGTATTGTTCTTATGGTTTACCGCGATGATCTTGCCTTCGCTGCCTTTATCAGTACCGGCAATGACTCTCACGGTGTCACCTTTTTTGATTTTCATTGTAGACATATTCCGATACCTCCTATAATACTTCCGGAGCGAGGGATACAATCTTCATGAACTGTTTCTCACGAAGCTCTCTTGCTACCGGTCCAAAGATACGGGTTCCTCTCGGGTTCTTGTCATCTTTGATGATCACGGCTGCGTTCTCATCAAAACGGATATAGGAACCATCCTTACGGCGCGCGCCCTTTACGGTACGTACCACTACTGCTTTCACCACGTCGCCCTTTTTAACAACACCGCCTGGTGTTGCATCTTTTACCGTAGCAACGATGATATCACCGATGTTCGCATATCTTCTGGTAGAGCCGCCCATCACACGGATGCAGAGCAGTTCTTTTGCACCGGTGTTATCAGCAACTCTAAGTCTACTTTCCTGCTGTACCATTCTTGCATCCTCCTATTTGGCTTTTTCGATAATGCTGACCAGTCTCCATCTCTTGTCCTTGGACAACGGTCTGGTCTCCATGACTTTTACGGTGTCACCGATTCCGCACTCGTTATTCTCATCGTGTGCTTTTAATTTATAGGTCTTTTTAACGATCTTGCCATAGAGCGGATGTTTTACATGATTCTCTACAGCAACCACGATTGTCTTATCCATCTTATCGCTGACAACTTTGCCAACGCGGGTCTTTCTCAGATTTCTTTCCACGATTCTTTGTCTCCTTTCTCAAACTGATATCACTTAAATCTTATGCGTTCTTTTCAGCCATAACAGTCTGAATCCGGGCGATGTTCCTGCGAACCTCTTTGATCCTTGCAGTATTATCCAGCTGATTGGTCGCATTCTGGAATCTCAGGTTGAAAAGTTCCTTCTTCGCAGCTACTAATTCCGTATTTAATTCAGAAGCTGATTTTGCCTTTAAATCTTCTACATACTTATTAATTTTCACTGTTATCACCGCCTTCTAAGTCTGCACGGGAGACGACTTTACATTTGCAGGGTAACTTGTGGGTAGCCAGACGCAGTGCTTCCCTTGCGATATCTTCGGATACTCCGGAGATTTCAAACATTACGCGTCCCGGTTTTACAACTGCTACCCAATATTCCAGTGTTCCTTTACCGGAACCCATACGAGTCTCAGCCGGTTTGTTGGTTACAGGTTTATCCGGAAATATCTTGATCCAGACTTTACCACCACGCTTGATATAACGGGTCATGGCAATACGGGCTGCCTCGATCTGGTTGGATTTGATCCAGCACGGCTCCATAGCGACAATACCGTATTCGCCATTGGTGATCTTATTACCTCTAAGCGCCTTGCCAGCCATGGAACCACGGAACTGTTTACGGCGTTTTACTCTCTTTGGCATTAACATTATCTATCGCTCCCTTCCTTTGCTGCCTTTGTTGGAAGAATCTCGCCCTTGTAGACCCATACCTTGACACCGATCTTGCCATAGGTGGTATCTGCCTCAGCGAACCCATAGTCAATATCTGCTCTTAACGTATGCAGCGGAATCGTACCGTCGGAATAGGTCTCCGTACGAGCCATATCCGCTCCACCAAGACGTCCGGAACAGGATGCCTTGATTCCCTTTGCGCCGGATTTCATCGCTCTGCCCATGCAGGACTTCATCGCACGACGGAAAGAGATACGGTTCTCAAGCTGCTGCGCGATGTTCTCAGCAACAAGCTGTGCCTCGCGGTCTGCTCTCTTGATCTCTTTGATGTCAACAACTACCTTCTTCGTTGTCATCTTCTGAAGTTCTTTTCTTACCTTCTCGATCTCAACGCCGCCCTTGCCGATGATCATGCCCGGTTTTGCTGCGGAGATCGTGATCTTCACGCGGTCGGAAGTCCTCTCGATCTCGATCCTGGAAACGCCTGCGTTATATAATTTCTTCTTCAGGAACTTTCTGAGCTGATAATCCTCGACCAGGCAGTCTGCAAAATCAGCTTCCGCGTACCATTTAGAATCCCAATCCTTGATCACACCGACCCTGAGGCCGTGCGGGTTTACTTTCTGTCCCATGATTGCCCTCCTTATTTCTTCTCGTCAAGCACGATCGTGATATGGCTCATCCTCTTCTCGATACGATAAGCGCGGCCCTGTGCTCTTGGTCTGATCCTCTTCATGGTCGGTCCTTTGTTTGCATAGCACTCTGCAACATAAAGATTGTCAGCACTCATTCCGTTGTTGTTCTCCGCATTTGCAATGGCGGATTTTAATAATTTCTCTATCAGTGTAGACGCATATCTCGGATTG
>CAMWMT010000397.1 GCA_947175375.1 uncultured Clostridiaceae bacterium
ATCATATTGGGATTGCCCCTCATTTCTGACAAAATTTTTATTCCCAGTTTTTGATTATAACACATTGGAAACAAAGTGGAAATATATGCTAAAATTAACTTTATAAGAGCAAATCTGTCCCGCATCTGATACAGGCAAAAACATCAGAATCGAATTATGGAAGGCATACAATTTGATGAGATTGAAAAAAGTCAGACAAGTGGCCACCAGAAAAAAGCAAGCCCTCAGATATACGATAAAACGAGCCTTCCACAACTGACAGAAAGACTCGTTTTTACATTACTAAACCAATTTCAGAAGTGCCTCAAAAATCAATTTTCCTACAACAGAACCGCCATCCAAAATTCCAATACTGTTCTCTCCATAATATGCCGCACGTCCCCACACCGCACGCATCTCTTTCGTGCTTTCCGAACCTTCCCTGGCTGCTTCGGCTGCATATTCCAGTGCTGTTGAAATCCCTTCATCCGAATGTTCTGCAAGTGCTTTCGCCGCAGGACAGATCGCGTCCAGAATTGTTTTTTCTCCGGGCTTCGATCCCGCTTTTGCTGTAATATTAGACACTGCCGCTTCAAACGCCTCTGCAAGCTCCAAAACAGAAAATGTTTCTTTCCCTTTCAGACTTCTGGCCATCCCTTTAAATCCAAAAGAGAGAATCGTTCCAAGACTGCTGGGAGCCGCTTCATTAAAATGATCCGCTGTCTTATTCAACAGTTTACCGGTGTCCGTCAGATCTGACTGCATAAGAAAATCTCTGGCTCCCCGAAAACCGTTCTCCATGGAGACACCCAGATCTCCATCTCCATTCTGAGAATCCAGCTGAATCAAATAATCTTTATTTTCACTCATAATTTCTGCAATCATACAGACTGCATCTTTTATACTCTGTGCATTCATAGATGGTCACCTCATTTATTCAGATTTGTATAGAATGGGGTCACCGCAGGTGCACGAAGAAGCTCTTTCAATTCTTCATCCAGTTTGAAAACCGTAACCGACAGCCCGGACATTTCCATAGAGGTAGCAAACTCACCGATATGCGGCATGTATACGGTTACGCCTTTTTCACTTAAGATCTGGCTGACTTTTCGGAAAATAATCAACTGTTCTTCCAGAGGTGTTGCCCCAAGTCCATTCACCATCACGGAGACTTCATCACCGGCGGACAAAGGCATATCTTCCAGGATATTATCCATGACCACCTGTGCAATATCATCTGCTCTCATCATTTCACGCACCTGGATTCCACGTTCGCCATGAATTCCCATTCCAAGTTCAATTTCATTTTCACCAATCTGGAAAGTGGGCGTTCCTACTTCCGGGATGATGCAGGGCGAAGTGGCAACACCCATAGTGCGGATGTTCTCCAATGCTTTCTGTGTTACTTTGGTTACCTCTTCCAGAGACATCATTTTGTCTGCAGCAGCACCGGCAATCTTGAATGCATATACCATACCTGCCACGCCGCGGCGGTTCTGTGCAGTCTCCTTTGGAGAGGAGCACACATCATCTCCCACATAGACAGCTGTGGTCGCAATATCATCGAATTCCACATCTTCTCTTGCCTGTTCCAGATTCATCTTGTCTCCGCCGTAATTGCCATACAGGCAGAGAACCCCGCTTCCATGATCACACGCCCGAATCATATCCGCCATTCTGGTATAAGATGGAGAAGCAAAAACGTTACCGATCGCACACCCGTCCAGCATTCCGGAACCTACATATCCAAGAAATACCGGCAGATGGCCGCTTCCCCCGGCGGTCACAATACCAACTTTTCCTTCCTTCACTTCATAATTGGTAAGAAGAACTCTTTTGTCTCCATTTAAAAGTTTTACACGATCTCCATATGCGGCAATAATGCCTTCCATCGTCTCATCAACAAAGTGATCCGGGGCATTCATAATTTTTTTCATAATCATCATCCTTTCCTGAGCAGCTTTTGATTCACAATATTCGGACAACTTTCACCGATAAGTATTCGGTAGGTCCCATTTAATGCCTCGTCCAGCATATTTTCACGGCACTCGATCACATTGCTTCCCACATGCGGTGTGAGAACAACGTTTTCCAGCTTCGTCAACTCCTCTGATATATTTGGCTCAAATTCATATACGTCCAACGCCGCACCCCGGATCGTTTTTTCCTTAAGTGCCTGGATCAGATCCGCTTCACAGACCAGAGGACCGCGTGCTGCATTGATAAAATAAGCCGTTTTTTTCATTTTTTCAAACACTTTTTTGCAAAAGGCATGATGATTTTCCGGCGTATAAGGCATATGACAGCTAATCACATCTGCTGTCTCAATGACTTCTTCAAATGATGCATAGGAAACATTCTGTTTTTCTTCCTCCTCCTGGCTTCTTCTGTACGGATCATAATAGATCACTTTCATGCCAAGCCCCAGCGCCTTTCTTGCCAGTGCCTGCCCAATCCGCCCATATCCGACAATCCCCAGTGTCTTTCCATAAAGCAAAATGTCCCGGTCAAAGAAAAACGGAAAGACCGTGCTGCCGTTTGTCCTGGCTGCTTTGTCGTACAGAACCACTCCTTTTGTGATCGCCATCATAATCGCAAATGTCATTTCTGCCGTAGGCTCCGTAACTGTTGTGGGAGTATTTACCACATAAATCCCATGCTCCGTACAGCATTCCACATCAATGTTGTCATATCCAACACCGCCGTTTGCCACCACTTTAATATCCTTTGCAATCTCAATCAGCTCTTTCTGAAATTTAAACGCATAAAGAGTGAAGATAGCATCCTGCCCCTGGATCAGACTTTCCACTTCCTCCTGTGTATAGCGATCTTTTTTCTCATCAGGCATTGTAATATCAAATTTTTCCCGATATGGGCTGATGAGATATTCCGGAATATGACCTGTAATCAATAATTTCTTTTTCATTTTTTCATCCTTCTTTTACAGATTTTATCAGTTCCAACGCATATTTTGAAGCTATGCGAACCCAGTCAAATTCATTCGGCATAAAAATAAAATCAATACCAAAGTCAAACCACATCCTCAGATCATTCTCATATGGAGCTGCGGAAATTCCCCCGGGAATCCTATGACGTTTGCACGCATCGAAGACTTTGCCCATCAATTCCTGGACTTCAGAATCATGAATCTGAGCCAGTTTTCCAATGGATCCGGACAGATCATTCTGCCCTACTACAACCGCATCCACTCCAGGTACCTCCAGAATGCGGTCAATGTCCCGGACACCATCCACATGCTCTATTTGGATAATTTTAAAAAGTCTCTGATTTGCTGTGCGTAGATATTCCTCTGTGGGGATCAATCCATACCGATTCGCACGAACAGGTCCGAACCCCCGAATCCCTTCCGGCGGATAATTACAGGCTTCCACCGCCTTCCTG
>CAMWMT010000398.1 GCA_947175375.1 uncultured Clostridiaceae bacterium
AGCCTTTACAATATCGTAGATGCGCATAACCAGGGATTTGATGAGAACCTGTATCTGGATCCTGGAACCAGAACATATGTGGAAGAGACTGGAGGAGCCAACTTTGTGTTTATCACAAAAGATGGAAAATTTGTGACTCCGAAGTCCGGCAGTATCCTTCCGTCTGTGACTCGCCGTTCCCTGATGGTAGTGGCAAAAGACTATCTTGGAATGGAAGTGGAAGAACGCCAGGTTCGCAAAGATGAGCTGAAGGATTTTGCAGAGTGCGGGCTGTGCGGAACGGCAGCTGTTATCTCTCCGGTAGGAAAGATCGTAGACCATGGAGAAGAGATCTGCCTGCCCAGCGGCATGGAGGATATGGGACCGGTAACAAAGAAGCTGTATGATACCCTGACTGGTATCCAGATGGGACGCATCGAAGCTCCGAAAGGCTGGATCAAAGAGATTCTGTAAAAAAGATACAATACCCGGGACACTTAAAATTCTGCCCCGGGTTTTTGTATAAATGCGGGACCGCATGCAGAGCCCGGTGTTAAGAAAGGATGGAGAAATGAACGAAAATAACAGTTACAGTGAATATGCAGTAGAAGTACATCAGACCGGTGCGATGAGGGCCAGACAGATCGCAGTCATCGGTGTGACAGCCGTATCTCTGGTGCTGGGAGTGATGGTATACTGGATGTTTCTGGCAGTGACCATAGCCGGAGCGATCGGATGTTATCTGGCATATCTGAGCAGCAGTATGGAATATGAGACGATCTTTTTGGATGGTACGCTGGAGATCTCGGCGGTCTATCAGAAAATGCGCAGGAAGAAAAAATTTCAGTGTGACATGAAAAGTGTCGTAGGATATCGTATAGGAAAAAAGGAAGATGCTGCCCGTCTTGGAAACATCACAAGGGACTATTCCTCTCATGTAGAAGGACAGAGGTGCTGTGTGATGAAAGTAAATACGGAGAAGGGAGAGCATGTGATCTGCTTTGAACCAGGGCAGGAACTGGAAGATATTTTGGAGAGGAAATATCGAGTGCTGAAAGCATAGGAGATGGTACAGGAAGGAAGTTGGCTGTTTTATGAGAGATCGATTTTACCGTTTTATGCAGGGAAGGTATGGGCAGGATGATTTCTCCCGTTTTTTACTCGGTGCAATGGCGGTGTGCATCATATTGAATATCCTGGTGCGCAGCCGGTTCTTGAGCGTGTTTGCCTGGGTGCTTTTGTTTTATACGTATTTCCGCCTTTTCTCGAAAAATCATGTGGCGCGTTATGCGGAGAATCAGAGATATCTGGATGCGACTGCAAAGCTGAGGTACTGGTTTGACCAGCAGAAGAAGCTGAAAGAAGAACGAAAATATCATCATATCTATGTTTGCCCAAAGTGTAGGCAGAAGATCCGGATTCCGAAAGGGAAAGGGAAGATCATGGTCCGCTGCCCGAAGTGCCTTCACGAGTTTCAGAGAAGGAGTTAGGGTAGGGAGATGTTTGGATATATCGTTATTCATAAGCCGGAACTCAAGGTTCGGGAGTATGAGGCATATGAGGCAGCTTACTGCGGTCTTTGCCGGAGCCTAAAGAGACGTCACGGCAGACTGGGGCAGATGACGCTCAGCTTTGATATGACTTTTCTGGCGCTTTTGCTCACGGGTTTGTATGAACCTGAGACCAGAACAGCGAACGGAAGATGTCCAGCGCATCCGATGAACAGGCATACGTGGCAGGAAAATATTTTTTATGACTATGCGGCGGACATGAACGTAGTGCTGGCTTATTACAAGTGTCTGGATGACTGGCAGGATGAGCATGCTTATTCCCGTCTGATATACGCAGGACTGTTAAAAGGACAGATGAGAAAGCTGAAAAAACAGTATGGGTCTAAGATAACAAGGATCGGGATGCTGCTTTTAAAACTTCGGGAATTCGAAGAAAAAAATATCTGCGATATCGATCAGACAGCCGGATATTTTGGAGAGATCATGGCAGAACTGTTTGTGTATCAGAAGGATGAATGGGAACAGAGACTCCGGCGTATGGGATTTTTCCTGGGGAAATTTATCTATCTGATGGATGCCTATGAGGATATGGAGGAGGACCTGAAAAAGGGACGATATAATCCGCTGGCAGAATTGTATCAGGAAGACGCCTTTGAAGAAAAGTGTCGGATGTTCCTGAAGATGATGATCGCAGAGGTATCAAGGTCATTCGAGAGTCTGCCGATTCTGGCGGATGCAGATATCCTGCGTAATATATTGTATGCCGGCGTGTGGACACGCTACGGACAGGTTCGGCAGAGGAGAAAGGAAATAAATGAAGGAGAGTCATGATGACAGATCCATATAAGGTGCTGGGGCTTACAAGAGGGGCTTCAGATGAAGAGATAAAGAAAGCCTACCGGGCACTTAGTCGAAAATACCACCCAGATGCCAATGTAAACAATCCCAATGCTGCGCAGGCAGAAGAGCGGTTCAAACAGGTTCAGGCTGCCTATGACCAAATCATGAAGGAAAAGGAACAGGGATACTATGGCGGCTATGGAAATACAGGCGGTTATGGGGGATTTGGAGGATACCAGCAGAGAAATACAGCCGGTCAGGAGGATGACTATACACGATATCTGAATGCGGCGATGAATTATGTCCGGGCGGGGAAATACCGGGAAGCGCTGAATGTGCTTTCCAGTATGGAACGTAAAGATGCAGGATGGTACTATGTGAGTGCCATTGCCAATAACGGGATTGGTAATAATGTGACAGCGCTTCAGCATGCACAGCGCGCGGTAGAACTGGAGCCTGGACGGATGGAATATGAGATGCTTCTGCGCCGGCTTCAGGGGGGCGGCAGCTGGTATGATCAGATGAGTACGCCTTATGGCGGAATGACGATCATGGGAAATGATATGTGCTGCAAGCTCTGCCTGATGTACAATCTGTGCAGTATGTGCTGTCTGGGAGGAAGAGGCGGAGTGATCTGCTGTTAAGGAGTCACTGTTTTTTCTTCTCTGGTCTAGATACCAGCATTTGGACAGGAATGGTGAATCTTAAATTTTCTTAAATGTGGCTGAGACATGCGTGTCAGCCCTGTTTTTATGCTATGATGTAGTGAAAAGGACGTCCGGACAGATATTACATAGAAAAGATAAAGGTGAAACTATATGAAAAAATACACAGGAACCGTTCGTGCAGCAGTGATTTTGGGAGCTATGCTGATGCTGGGAACAGATGGGCTGTACACACTGGCTGCAGACCAGGCGGCTATTGAAGCACAGGCGGCAGCGGAGGCGGAAGCAGCCCAAACGGCAGCGGAAGAACAGGCTGCAGCAGAGGCAGATGATGCACTATCAGCAGGGGCTCGGCACGCAGCAGGGTAGGAGGCAGGGCGCCTGGC
>CAMWMT010000399.1 GCA_947175375.1 uncultured Clostridiaceae bacterium
CCACCTGAAAGGCAATAAACCGGTGTACGCCCTGGTGGCGCCTGCGGCAGAAGGACAGTTCGGAGCGGATATCACCATGGAATCCATCCGCGTCGGCGCAAAGGAGCTTGGGTTTAAGGATATGGTCGATGTGGCCATCGGTGCGGATTTTGTCTCCGATTCGGAAGCAAAGGAATGGGCAGAAGCCTATAACGAAGGCAAAAAAATGACGACCTCCTGCTGTCCTGCTTTCGTCCACCTGATCCGCCGTCATTTCCCGAATCTGGCAGAACATGTCTCCACGACTGTCTCTCCCATGGCAGCTACGGCAAGACTTGTAAAAGCCATGGATAAGGACGCTGTCTGCATCTTCATCGGACCATGTATTGCCAAAAAAAGCGAGGCGGGCCAGAACCAGGACCGTCCGGGCGAGAATGCAGACCTGGTCCTCACATTTGAAGAATTCCAGGCAATGCTCTCCGCCAAAGATATCACATTGAAGCCATGTGACGCCAAAGAAGAGCAGAATGGCAGCATCTATGCAAAGAACTTCTCCAATTCCGGCGGCGTAACAAAAGCCGTCAAACAGGCTCTTAAGGAGCAGGGCGTATCTGGCGAGGTCAATGTCCGCCAGTGTAACGGCGCGGCAGAGTGCCGCAAAGCGCTTATGCTGTTAAAAGCTGGAAAGCTTCCGGAAGATTTCATTGAGGGAATGGCTTGCGAGGGCGGCTGCGTAGCCGGTCCCGGAAATATCAAGAACGAAAGAGACTTTAAGAAGGAACGGGATAAACAGCTTAAAAAAGCGGATGACCGGCTGGTAACCGATACCGTAGCGGCTTACAGCCAGTATGAATTTTCCATGCACAAACATTAACCAGTTTTATGATTCATGAAACGGAGCTGCCGTAAAATAACGGATCTGCGCAGTATATGGTTCTATTCTTCGGACACAACTATATACTGCGTTATCGTCTTATTTTACGGCAGCCCTATTACAGATTCTCGTCTCCCTGTACAATCCTTTCATTGACACTCATCACAAACTCATCAATTTCTTCGTAATTCGGTGTATCCGGCAGATCTGTATGTTCCATTGCGTAATCCACACGCTTTTCAAGATCATGTACCATCTCAAAAAATTCGACGACCGGTTTTCCGCTCTCATCCAAATATTTTCCATCCCGGATATCCATCAAAAGATCATGCTCCTGTTCCCGGAATGTCACGATTTCGCCTTTTTCCAGAAGATCCAGGCACATCAGATAGAGCCGGATCAGATGCATACTGTGCTTTCCGATCTTGTTATGAGTCAGGGCGTGTGCATTTCGCTTTCCGATCTTCCCATAGGATTTCACCGTATTCTGCAGTTCGCCCCACATGCTGCAGTAATCCCGGAGCGGATAATGCGTCAGCCGCACATCCATGAAGATCTCCGTATCATACCCTTCCTGCACAGCCTGATCGATGTAGAGCTTCATGGAATCGTGGGGCATATCAGAATACTTTGAAGAGAAATCCGTCTGCATGTGTTCCAGTGTCTTCAGGATATGCTCCTCCAGTTCCTTCTGCTTCATCGTACTGGCGGATTTTTGCCGTAACCGGTACAACTGCTGATTGGCGTAGCTGCCAAAGGAATGGACTGCCTTTTTTGATAAAAAGAGCCTTTTGTGATCCAAAAGTTCCTGTCCTACCTGGGATACGTACAGATAATGCTCCGGTTTCAGACCCAGCATCTCAATCGTATTCGGATTTACATTGGATAAAAGGGAAATCAGCTTGTCAAAGGAATAGATGACCGTATCCGTCTCCTCGTCCACAAACTGCCCGGGATCTTCATGGAGCAGGATTTCCCTTCGGGAGTTCAACGCGCATCCCCGGATGTCCAGGTCAGAATTCTCGTTATTCGTCCCGTAGGCGTGAGAGCCACCCAGCCCGAGCAGGATCACCCGGTCCCCCAGGCATTCCCCTTTTCTTAAAAAATCATATTCTTTTGAAGCGACCTTCCTCCGGATCTCTTCTATCTTCATCCTGATATCTCCTCCTTCCTTTCAGGCATTTCCCTTATGAAACCTTCGTCTCCTTCGGAAGTGTCAGCCCGGCCAGCTGCTCCAGAATATTTCCCGCTCCGTTCAGGGAAATGGATCCCACCTTGTCGCAGATGCGTTCCAGATATTCCAGCTCCTTCAGCCGGTACAAGATCCTGTTTTCTTCCATCAGCTTTGCCGTGTTCAAAAGGCTTCTAGTAGAAGCCACTTCTTCCCGGCGCATGATGACATTCGCCTGCGCCTTCTTCTCCGCCACCAGGACCGTGTTCATGATATCCCGAATCTCACCCGGCAGAATGATATCCTTGATACCCACATCCAGGATCTCCACACAGTACTCCTCCTGCACTGCCTTCATCTGCTCATACAGGAATTTCCCAATCTCCTCTTTCTGTGCCAGCAGTTCGTCCAGACGGTACTGGCCCACATATTCCCGTGCCTGAAGCTGAATCTTTGCATACAAAAGTTTCCCAGAGCCTTCTATCTTCTGTACCAGCGACAGCGGATCTGTGATCCGGTAGCTGCACAGGATATTCAGGCGGATGCCCACCTTGTCGGCAGTCAGAATTTCCTGTCCGGAGATGTCGAGCTGCTGAACCTTCAGATTGAAGATCTTGCAGGTAATCTCGTGGGCATAGACCCAATAGTAATAAGTCCCGCATTCGAGCTGTTCAGTGTAACGGCCATCAATGTACAAAAGTCCCGTCTCACCATCCCCGACGGTTATCTTTTTATACATTCGCGCCGGAAGCAGATGCCGGTACATCCGGGGCACCTGTTCTTCCGTGATCCGTGTGCCGGTCACATTCACCAGACGGATCTCGTTGGTCTCATAGACATTCCAGTACAGCACTTCGCCGTCCATAAATACCTGACGATAAACGCCATTGACCATATGCATACCAATACAATCATCCGGGATCTGCACCCGCACTACCCGGGAAGCAAATTCCGGGTGCTTCATCAGAAGTTCCACCGGCAGCCCCTGCGTATCCACCTCTCCCATCATAGATACGATCTTCAATTCATATCCCATCCAGGAGAACAAATTGTATTTTCCGGCAAACAGCAGTTTTTCCACAACGCCGTTCTTTAACAGATATCCACATTCCTGTTCTTTGATTATGTATTTCATGACAAATACCCTCCTTTTTATGATCATGCATCTGCTGTCGGCAACACCGCCTGCCTGAGCAAATGCTGTTTTTCCTAACATAACGTTTGATGGAAGTGTGTCTGCTTTTCCCACCGAAAAAATGGGGAGATTTCTTGAGGAGAACATACCCGGCAGAGGACCTTTGCACCATAGCATCGGTTGTCTGCAGGGACAGATTCCCCGGTATCCGAAGATCTGC
>CAMWMT010000400.1 GCA_947175375.1 uncultured Clostridiaceae bacterium
CGGGGATATTGCCTCTGGATGGGATGGCACCATTACTGCCCGATGGAGACAGAAAAGAGATGCCACGGTCACAAGGCGATGAATCGAACGAAATGGATGTGCCGTCCTGGAAAGACGAGAAAGAAATGGCGCCGCAGACTTTCGATAGGCGTAAAGAGATGAAATCCGTTCCTGAGGAAAGACAGGAAGACGGATCTGCGTCGGAACAGAGAATAGGAGATCGTGTCACTTCGGTGATGCCCGGCAATGAAGAGCGGAGATTTTCGGCACCTCCGGAAGCCAGGGACGGGGAGGCGGATGGCACATGGTCGGACAGAGCAGGACACGGAGGAAGCATGCCAGAAGGACAACCGGAAATGCCGGGCCATGGTATGGAAGAGGTTCGGGAAGAGACAGATGATACCCCTTCCTGCAAAGGTCTGAAGAGCGGCATCGGTATGGAGATCAGTGGCGGAACCTTTACCATAGATGCCTGTGATGATGCGCTTCACTCAGATGGAAATATCCTTGTGAGCAACGGCATATTGTCTATAAAGAGCGGAGATGACGGCGTCCATGCGGATACAGAGATTTTGCTCACTGGCGGTACCATAGATATCGGGACATGTTACGAAGGGCTGGAAACCAATCAGATCATGATCGAGGATGGGGAGATCCGGATCACATCAGCTGATGACGGAATCAATGCCAACGGCGGAATGGATCGTGGATGGCCAGGCAGAGGTATGCAGGATACCGAAAGGCCAGAAGACACAGAAGAGGAGATGCCGAATCTGTGTATCAGCGGCGGAACCATTCAGGTAAATGCCAATGGTGACGGGCTGGATTCCAATGGAAATCTTACGATTCTGGGTGGAACGGTCATTGTGGACGGACCTTCGGGCAACGGAAACGGAGCGCTTGATTCCGGTTCTGAAAGCGGCGGACAATGCATGGTTCATGGTGGTCTGGTTCTTGCCATCGGAAGCTCTGGTATGGCAGAGAGTTTTGGCAGCGATTCGGAACAGAATTTCTTTTCCTGCCGCCTGTCTTCGGGTTTTCAGGAGGGAAGCGTGATCACGATTACAGATACAGATGGACAGGTAATCTATACTCATACGGCTGTAAAAGAAGGTTCATCGGTTGTGTTCAGCTGTCCAGAACTGGAAAAAGGAGGAAGATATATATTGGATATTGACGGAGAGAGACAGGAGATTGAGATATAGGGAGGAATTTTTATGGTGATTGAAGGAAATCAAAAAGAAATAGACGCAATGAAAGAGTTTCATAAAGGAAACAGGAAAAAGGGCCTGGAACTGCAGGAAGAATTTGCGGCAGAATTCAGAGAAGAATATAAGGATAAAGATCATTGCCCGTGTAAGAAAGCCTGCAGATATCACGGCAACTGCAAAGAATGTGTTGCAATCCACAGGGCACACCAGGAACACGTTCCGAATTGTATGCGTCCAATCCTGAATGCAAAGATCAAATTACTGTCTGCTCTGACAGAACATACGATTGCAGATGAAATAGAGGCGCCGCACGAGATTTTACGAAAAGAGTTTCAATCATAGTCCTGAATCTGTATTGACGTTTAGCGTACAAAGTGTTGTCTTGAAGTTGGATAGCACTTTGTGCGCTAAATTTATCTTTAAGTCAAAACAAGGGGAACCAAAAGGGAACTTCTGAAGTCTTATATATGAAGCATGTTTCAAAACAGATGAAAAGTTGGTGAGTAGTAAGAAAATGATGGAAAAAGAACAGTTCTGTGAATGCATCCGGAAACAGGAAGTTTCCATGTACCGGTATGCTCTGGGCGTTCTTCGGAATCCAGCGGACGCGGAAGACGCAGTGGGAGAGACCGTGCTGAAAGCATATGTGCATCTGGCACAGTTAAAGAATCCGGAGCGTTTTCGGTCATGGATTATGTCGATCCTTGTAAATGTAACGCGTACAATGCTGGCAGGAAGAAACCGGGTTGAGATGCCAGGCGATATGGGGCAGTACGAACAGACTTCTTCTCGGGAACATAAGGAGCTCTGGTATCTGGTCATGGAACTTCCGGAGGAATTCAGAGACGCCGTAATCCTGTATTATTATGACGGATTCCGGACAAAAGAGATTTCGAAGATGCTGGGAGTATCGGAAGGAACCATAAAATCAAGACTGAACAGGGCAAGAAAGAAACTGAAAACAGCGTTGGAGGACGTACAATGATGGAAAATAGCAAAAAAATAGACGAACAGATCCGCAGGATGGCAGCAGAAGAGTCGTGGAGTGCTTCGGAATCCTGTATAAAGCATGTAGAACATATTCTGGAAGACCTTCCGGATGCACCGGCAAAGGAGGAAAAAATGAGAAAGATATTCAGAAAGAGAACGATCATTCTGGCAGCGGCACTGGCAGCGCTTGTGGGCACGACTGCACTGGCATCCGGACTGTTTCAGTGGAATGAAAAGGCTGTGGAGAATTTTGGAAATCCCACGGAGGACGAGCAGGATACAATGACCATGAATGGAATCGCACAGGAGCAGCAAGCATCTGTAACGGATGCAGGCATTACGATCACCGCGGAACAGACGGTGCAGGATAAGAATACTTTATATATCTTGCTGGATATTCAGGCGGAGGATGCAATTATCGACGGAAATGGCGGATTTGACAATCCAGATGAAAACGGAGAGTATGGAAGGCCATGGATCGTTACCAAAGAAGAAGATGCATTCAACAATGTGTCCATGGGTTTTTCACCGGATACACCGGCCTTTGGGGAACTGTCGGATCATGGTTATTATGAACTGTCGGCTATGAAATCCCTGGACAAAGAATGGACGGAAGATTCTGTCACTGTGAATTTTACAGAATACAGTTATTACACCTATGAAAATGGGGATACCATCCCGCATAAAATCAAAGGAGAATGGACGCTTACGCTTCCTCTTGGCAGCGATACGGAACTTAAGACCAGTGTGTATGAACCGGAACAGCCTGTGGATATATCCGGGATTCCGGTCAAGGTAAAACGAGTAGAGCTGTCGCCGCTTTCGCTGCGGCTGGTATATGATATGGATGACTGGAACAAGCTTCAGGATACGCTCTATGCAGGGGAGACTGATGTCATGATCTATGAAGCAGAGTTTGCCGGGTTCTTGAATCAGAACGGAGAAGAAATCCGTACAGGAACCGGCGGAAGAAGCGGAAAATATGATTTTGAGAAGCGGGAGGTCATCCAGCAGGTCGGACTCGGTAAATATGTGGATACAGAAGAGATAAGCGCTGTATTGCTGGGAGAAGGAAAAGTACAGATTCCATTACAGTGACCAGAAAACGGAAATGGCTGTCGGGAAACTCAGTCTCGGCTGTATGATAAGCAGCGCTGCTTATTATAC
>CAMWMT010000401.1 GCA_947175375.1 uncultured Clostridiaceae bacterium
GCTTCTAATCTGGTGGGTTATGTAGCAGGTATGATGACTGAGAAGAATAATATCGGATTTGTGCTCGGTATGGCGAGTGACACGATGCATCCGTTCGGATATGGCTACTGTGCAGGCGCTATGGATGCGAATCCGGATGTGACAATCCAGCAGATCAATGCGAACAGCTTCGCAAGTGTTGAGGCAGGATCTTCTGCAGCAACGACCATGGTTACCAACGGCGCGGATATCATCTTCCATGCAGCAGGCGGTACCGGAAACGGCGTTATCTCCAAGTGTCAGGAGCTGGGCGTTTATGCAATCGGTGTGGACAGCGATCAGTCTTCCATCGCTCCGGATACGATCATCACTTCTGCTATGAAGAGAGTGGACAATGCAGTATATGATGCAGTAGACTCCATTATTAATGGATCTTTGGAAAGCGGAGTCATTACTTATGACCTGTCCGTAGGCGGTGTTGACATTGCTCCGACGCAGGATCTGCTTACAGATGAGGTGATCTCAGCAGTAGAAGACGTGAAAGCTAAGATCATAAGCGGAGAGATAACCGTTCCTTCTACGAAGGAAGAGTTCGAAGCTGCTTATGGTGACGTATATACGCTCGATTAAGGATTCGAAAGCGGAAGATTTACAGCTGATAAAAAAGCGTGAATGATATAGAGCGGACGCCGGGACAGCTTCTGATCGACAGGAGGAAGTCAGTCCTGGCGTTCGCTCATTTCAGATAATAATATATAAAGGAGGCAGGGGGAGTGGGCAAAGTAAGCCATATGGATGCGAGCACCGTAGTCATCCAGATGAAGGACATCGTGAAGAAATTCGGTGATTTCACAGCCAATGACCACATCAATCTGACAGTGCACAAAGGAGAAGTTCATGCAATCCTCGGAGAGAACGGAGCCGGGAAGAGTACGATGATGAACGTACTGTGCGGCCTGTACAAGCCGACGAGCGGTCAGATCTTCATTAACGGGAAAGAGGTGCAGTTCTCAAGTCCGAAGGATGCCATTGATATCGGCATCGGCATGGTGCACCAGCATTTCATGCTGATCCAGCCGTTCACAGTGACGGAGAACATCATCCTTGGGATGGAGCCGGTAAAGGGTCTGACAGTGGACAAGGAGTCCGCGAAAAAGAAAGTGATGGAGCTGTCGGAGCGCTACAACATGAAAGTGGATCCAGACGCGAAAGTGGAGGATATCTCCGTAGGAATGCAGCAGAGGGTGGAGATCTTGAAGGTGCTCTATCGCGGAGCGGATACGCTGATCCTGGATGAGCCGACAGCATCTCTGACGCCACAGGAGATCGAGGGTTTGATGGAGATCATTGAGAACCTGACGGCAGACGGCAAGAGCATCATCTTGATTACACACAAACTCAAAGAGATCACGGCATCTTCGGATAACTGCACGATCATTCGCCAGGGGAAATACATCCAGACTGTAAAAGTGGATGAAGTGAACGAGAATGATCTTGCTGCCATGATGGTAGGTCGTGACGTAAACTTCAAAGTAGAGAAAAAAGACATGACACCAGGAGAAGTGGTGTTGGAAGTAAAAGATATCCACGCGAAGGACTACCGTGACGTGGAGATCCTAAGGGGCCTGAACCTGAACGTGCGCCGGGGCGAGATCGTGGGTCTTGCAGGCGTGGATGGAAACGGACAGACCGAGCTGGTGGAGATCCTGACAGGGCTTCGCAAAGCGGAATCCGGATCTGTGACGGTACTAGGCAAAGATCTGTTCAACAAGACACCGGCTCAGACTTTTGCAGGCGGGATATCGAGCATTCCTGCAGATCGTCAGAAGCACGGCCTGGTACTGGAATTCTCCAATGAAGACAACTTGATCTCCCAGCATTTTGAAGAAGAGCCATTTTCGAAAAAGGGCATCCTGAACCGGAAGGCAATCCGGGAGCATGCAACAGCGCTGATGGAAAAATTCGACGTAAGACCGAGAGGAAGCGAAGGAGCGCCTTCTGGGACCTTATCGGGAGGTAATCAGCAGAAAGTCATCATCGCCCGGGAAGTGACCAATGACAAGGAACTGCTGATCGCAGTGAACCCGACCAGAGGCCTGGATGTGGGGGCGATCGAATTTGTGCATAAATACATCGTGGAACAGAGAAATAAGAACCGGGCCGTACTCCTTGTATCCTTTGAACTGGATGAGATCATGAGCCTGTCTGACCGGATCGAGGTCATCTTCGATGGCCAGATCACAGGCAGCGTGCCCGGAAAAGACGCAGATGAGAAAGAGCTGGGCTTCATGATGGCAGGAGGTAAGAAACATGAATAAGAAGAAAAATATCCTGGACAGCAATGTATTCTATACTCTGATCGCCATTGTGGCAGGCTTTATCATTGGAGCAGTCTTCCTGATGATTGCGGGGATCAGCCCTGCAGTCGCTTATGGGAAGCTGTTCAGCAGCGTGTTCGGAAAACCCAAATATCTGGTATGGACACTGACCTATGCAAGTCCTCTGATCTTTACAGGTTTAAGCGTGGCATTCTCTTTCCGGACTGGCGTCTTCAATATTGGAGCGGAAGGACAGTTTGTTGTAGGTTCTCTGGCGGCATGTGTCCTGGGAATCGTTCTGGACCTTCCACCGGTGTTGCATGCCCTGGTGTGTCTGATTGCGGCAGCAGCGGCAGGAGCTGTATGGTCATTGATCGTGGGTATCCTGAAGGTAAAGAGAGGGATTCATGAAGTCCTTTCCTTCATCATGTTCAACTGGATTGCGTTCTATCTGTCCAACTATGTAGTAAATCTGGAGGTTATCCATAAGGAAGGCGGCGGAGAAGCAACGAAAGACGTGCTGGCATCCGCAAGACTTCTGTTCCCCGATGGGATAAGGAGTGTTCTGGACTGCACAGCAGCCAACTGTGGCATTATTCTTGCAGTGGCAGCGGCAATCCTCATCTGGACCATCTTGGAAAAGACAACCCTCGGCTATAAATTAAAAGCAGTAGGTTTTAACAGCAACGGAGCATTATATGCCGGAATCAACGCAGATGGTTCCGTCCTGACGGCACTGGGTATCTCCGGCGCGCTGGCAGGTCTTGGCGGTGCGGTGCAGACTCTTGGAATGGCTGGACGTCTGAGTCAGTTTGCCGGTCAGGAAGGCTTCGGATTTGAGGGAATTACCGTAGCGCTGATCGGATCATCCAGTCCCATCGGCTGTATCTTCTCTGGACTGTTCTATGGAGCGATGAAATACGGCGGTTCCAAGCTGAGCATTGTAAAAGCGCCGTCAGAAGTTGTAGACATCATCATGGGATGCGTGATCCTGTTCATCGCGATCTCTGTGGTGTTCCGTATCCTGTTCCAGAAACTCACCAAGAAGAAGGAGGTTAACTAAGATGGAT
>CAMWMT010000402.1 GCA_947175375.1 uncultured Clostridiaceae bacterium
AGATTATGGAGGCCCAGGATATCCTTGCCATGACCGGGCGGGGGAATAAATTTTCCCTTGTCTGTGCAGTGAGCCTTGCCCTGTTTGCCGCAGGCGGCTCCTTTGCCATCATGATCGGGAACTTTTTTCTGGCACCGGTAATGGCCTGCGGGTTTTTATTCGTGCCTTTCTGGTATGTACGGCTGACCGCGAACCACTACAAAAAGAATGTATCTGCGGAGCTGGAGACGGCTCTTTCCATCATTACCACGGCATACCTGCGAAACGAGGACATCCTGACGGCAGTGGAGGAGAACCTGCATTACTTAAACCCGCCTGTCCAGAACGTGTTCAGGGATTTTGTCACCCAGGTGAAGATGGTGAACCCGGATGTGGAAGCGGCACTGAAGGTCCTGCGGAGCCGGATTGAGAATGATGTGTTCGAGGAATGGTGCGATGCCTTAAGCGACTGCCAGCTGGACCGGAGCCTGAAGACAACACTGACCCCTATTGTAAACAAGATGTCCGACATGCGGATTGTGAACGCAGAGCTGGAATTTCTGGTGACGGAACCGAGGAAGGAGTTCATCACCATGGTATTTCTGGTGATCGGAAATATCCCGCTGATGTATTTCTTGAACCACAGCTGGTATGAGACGCTGATGTTCACACCGGTTGGGCAGATGATCCTGGCGGTGACGGCAGCCCTGATCTTTATTTCTACAGCCCTGGTCATCCGACTGACCAAGCCGCTGGAGTACAGGAGGTGATGAAAGATGACAACGATGCTGATGATGGGGCTGTTAATCGCCTTTGGCGTACTCCTGGCAGGAGGGCTGTTCTTTGTGGCAGCGGACCTGCTCCGTCTGCCATATCTTAAGACTTCCAGGGCTATGGTCAATACAGGCAGGGAGAAAAAGACAGCGGCAAAGACGTTGGAGACCTACCTGCTGACTGTGGCAGCAAGGTTTGCCCCCTATATCCGGATGGATGCCTACAAAAGGAGCCGTCTGAAAAATATCCTGAAGGCCAGCGGGCTGAACCTGGAGCCGGAGGTTTACCCGGCGTATGCGCTTGTAAAGGCAGGGGCCGTGATGCTGGGGATCCTCCCGGCGCTCCTTTTATTCCCCCTGCTGTCTGTGATTGTGGTGTTCCTTTCGGTGATGGTCTATTTCAAGGAGATCAACCGTGCAGACGAGCTGCTTGCTGCAAAACGAGGAGTCATCGAGACAGAGCTGCCACGGTTTGTGTCCACTATCGAGCAGGAGCTGAAGAACAGCCGGGACGTGCTGTCTATTGTGGAGAATTATAAGAAGAACGCCGGGGAACAGTTTGCAGAGGAACTGGATGTACTGGTGGCGGATATGCGCTCCAGCAGTTACGAGGCAGCCCTGACCCGGTTCGAGGCCCGACTGAATTCCCCCATGCTCTCTGATGTGGTCAGGGGACTTATCGGGGTGCTGCGGGGAGATGACGGGGCTATGTATTTTCAGATGCTCTCCCATGACTTCAAACAGATGGAGCTGCAGCGGTTAAAGAAGGAGGCTCAGAAGATCCCGCCCAAGATCCGGGTATTCAGTTTCGTGATGCTGATGTGTTTCCTGTTCATGTATTTGGCGATCATTGTGATAGAGATCATCAAGTCCATGGGAAGCATGTTCTAAGGGAGGTGAAGGATGCCGCCAAAACCGGTCAGTTTTAAGGGAAAGAAATACAATTCCAGAAAAGAACTATGCCAGGAGTATGGGATCAATGAGAGACTGGTAACAAACCGTCTGCGTTCAGGGTGGACCCTTGAAGAGGCTATAGAGACCGCACTTGGAGAAAAGGTGACCAGCGGAATCCCGGTAGAGTATGAAGGGGTGCGGTATCCATCCCTGAAATCCATGGCGAAAAAGCTGGGGCTTTCGGTCTCTATCCTGCAGCATGCCTACTACCGGACAAAGGATATTGAACAGTCTGTGGAATACAGCCGGGAATATGCCAGCCGGGATATGACTGTATGGGGAAAGAGATATCAGAGCCTGTCCCAGGTTGCCCTGGTGTTCGGTATCAGCCAGTATTACCTGACGACTCAGGCGCGGGAAGGGGTAAGACTCCAGGAAGTAGTGAAAAAGGCCCTGGAGACAGAACCCATCCGATTTCATGGAAAGACCTATGAGCACTTCGGAGATCTGTGTGCAGCATACCAGATACAGCCGGCTAATGTGTATTTCCGTCTGGAATACGGGATGGATCTGGAAGATGCGCTGACCCGTCCCATCAAAGGCATGGGAGGGAAAAATGAAGTGACCTATAGGGGAAAAGTATACGAAAGTCAGATCGACTTGTGCCGAGCCTACGGTATCTCTGTCCTGTGTGTGAGGGAGCAGCTGCGGAATCAGCCCCTTACCTTCCTGGAAGAGTTTGAGGTTTTGAATCAGCTTAAGGAACGACTGGGGATGGGAAAGGAGGAGATGTTGAACCAAATCCCTCACTGCCGGATCCGGGGAAGAAACCATAAGACCATGGCAGGACTTTTGCGGGAGTTTGACATTACTGCTGCTGCTTTTTATACCCGGAAATGCCGAAGTGAGGATAAAAATGTATTTGCTGTCCTGAAGGAGATGCAGAAGGAGACGAGGAGAGCCTATGTGGTGGACGGAATGCCTATGCTTCAGGAGGAGCTGCGGAAGATGGGATATACGGAGCACCGGATCGGTCTGCTCCCGAAAGGTGAGCTTCCCAAATATCCAAAGCTCCAGGGATTTGATCTGGACACAGGATGCATTGACGGAGAGAAGCTATACTATGAGCTTTTAAATGAAAAGCTGCAGGAAGCTGGGCATGTGCCGGAGAAAGAAGAAATGGGAATGAAGATGGAATGAAGGAAGGAGGGTCAATGAAAGAAGAACAGAAAGGAAAAACGTTAAAAGAGCATCTGAGGGCAGAATACCATACCTGTTTCCAGACACTTAAGACGAAACTGCCGCCAAGTCTGGCCAGCCAGACGGCGGAGATTGCAGCAGCGACCCTGGTGTACCAGCAGCTGCATGAAGGTGGATGGTCCAGGGAGTTTTTGGATTATATGCGCCGGTTTAGGGATCCGCTGGAGATGGTAAAGGATGTGTATATGCAGGAACAGGACAGTCCTCACACAGGAGAGTTTTGCCAGCTGTTTGGGCAAAGGGCGAAAAGGGAAGGGGTGATGATGTGTTAAAGAAGATATGGAAAGATCAGCAGGGAGAAGGCTACATTGATATCGCTGTGCTGGTATTGTGTGTCTTCCTGGTACTGGCATTGTCGGTAAAGCTCCTTCCGGTGTTTATCGCAAAACAGCAGCTGGATACCTATGCTACACAGCTGTGCCGGGAAGCAGAGATTTCCGGGCGGGTGGGG
>CAMWMT010000403.1 GCA_947175375.1 uncultured Clostridiaceae bacterium
AATCCACACAGCGTTGCTGAGCACACGGACAGGATTACTTTTTGCAACACACTATTTGTAATGATTTTTTCTGATTTTTATCTGTATTCATCTGTCAGGAACTGCAAAGTACATTCCATCTACACAGCAAAAAGCTTTTATAGCATGGATGCCCGCAATTCTTCCGGACTTTTTGCACTTAGATACGCCGGAGCGATATCAAAGACTGTCTTACACCCGCTCTGTCCTTCCGATGCCAGCCGGTATGCTGCCCTCGCATATGCGACGATCACACTGGAAGTGAATTCCGGATTGGAATCCAGTTTCAAACGGTACTCGATCAGATGACTATGCTCTTTTTCCCAGCCGGTAACACCGCTGCGAAGAACAAATCCTCCGTGAGGAATCCCGCTGTGGTTCTTCTTCAGCTCTTCTTCACTGATAAAGTGTACCGTCGTATCATAATCTGCAAAATAATTAGGCATGGTTTTGATCTCCTGCTCCACTTTTGCTGCGTCTGCGCCTTCTTCAAGCACTACAAAGCACTCTCTTGTATGCTTTTGACGCGTCGTCAGATCCGGATTTTCTCCGTTTCGGACTGCAGTCAGCGCTGTTTCCACAGGAATCGTATACTGCTTGCCGTCTTTTACTCCCTCAACCCGGCGGATGGCATCCGAATGCCCCTGGCTCACACCTCTCCCCCAGAACGTATAGTCTTTTCCTTCCGGAAGAATCGCATTGGCATACAGGCGGTTCAGGGAGAACATGCCCGGATCCCAGCCTACGGAGATCAACGCCACCTTTCCAGCCTCCTTTGCTGCCGCATCCACAGCCGCAAAATGCTCCGGTATCCTAGCATGCGTGTCAAAGCTGTCTACGACATTGAACAGCTTCGCATATTCCGGCGTCTGTTTCGGAAGATCCGTAGCGCTCCCGCCACAGATGATCATCACATCGATTCGGTCCTTCCACTGCTCTGCTTCTCCGACTCTGCACACCTGCGCAGTCTCTGTAAGAATCTTCACCGTCTCAGGGTCTCTTCTGGTAAATACTGCTGCAAGTTCCATATCCAGATTCTGACGGATGGCGCATTCCACGCCACGTCCCAGATTCCCATAGCCTAAAATTCCAATTTTCATACTCATTTCTCCTGTTAATATTCCACATCTGTTTTATAGTTCCATATTACCCTAGGACAGCCGTCAGCAGTTTCCCAAGACGAAAATCCTCGTCTTCTGCAGCCATATCCTCCATCGCTTCCATATTCGGGTCTAAATGCTCTGTCTCACGTGCATAACGATGCGCCAGTTCCACCCGGTCGTCAAAAGACAGTTCCCGCTCATTTTCCAGCCAGGCTGCCATATGAATTTCTCTGATCAGCAGTGTATGCACTACAGCCAGCTTTACCTTGCTGAACATATCTCCGTCATATACCGCGCCACAGAGATAACAGAATATATAATACATAAGGAGCTGCTCATACTCGTAATCTGTTTCCTTATAAGCTTCTCCAAACGCCCGGCACACTTCCTCATAATCTTCCGAGGATGGTCCCTCATACAGACACTGTTCCCGTTTCTTCAGATCATCCCGCCAGCCCTGATTCAGTACTTCCAGGCGATATAATTTTCGCCACAGCTTCCAGCACTGTATCCGCTTCTCCTGTACGTTGTTCCGGAACTCTGCAAATTTTCTCTCTGCAGTTTTTAAAAACGCCGGACGCGCATAACGGCTTAACAAGTCATCCACTTCATGAAGCTGCTCCCGGTTGATCCGCTCCTGAAGGTCATGCGCGGTAGAAAGAAGCAGAGACATCCGGAATTCCAGCGACAGTTCCCTGTTCTGAATCACTTCATAGAAATAATCCCGGATCTCATTCAATTTCGTAAACAGAAAAAAGTCAAACTGCTCGTACTCTTCTTCCGGAGTCTCCCGGTATTCGTTTAAAAAGTTCAGCTTTTCCTTATGCCCCAGTATCATCCGTGCGGCTGCTGGACAGGACAGGGACAGAGAGATCTCCCTCAGGTTCTCGTATTCTTCATAATGCCTGGGATAGCGGGTACACGCCTTACATAGCATGTCTTCCCCTGCTTCTGTATAAATATCACACAGGTTCTCTTCGTTCAGAAATACACAGCGCCCGTTATACTGATCAAAAGCCTCATTCTCCCAGTCGATGGAATTCCTGAGTCGATTCCCGAAGAATCCCGGATACTTTTTGTATTTCTTCAGAGATACCGGATCGATCATGATATTCCATCCCACACAGCAGGTATCCTTACAGTCAGATGCCTCACACTGAAAATCATATAAATATTCCGGATATGTATACTCCATCTCCTCACTCCTTATGTAATCTTCACAGCATCCTTTTGACATCTGTCGTCCAGGATGCTGTTGTTTACAGGTTGCTCAGCCGTTCTACCAGGACATGACCTCGTACCCACAGTCTGTCACTGCCACAGTCACTTCCCACTGGGCGGACGGCATCCCGTCTTCCGTATAAACCGTCCATCCATTTCCTTCATCCACATAGAAATCCGGCGAACCCATATTAATCATAGGTTCAATGGTGAAGACCATGCCAGGCAGCATGATCTCTCCGCTGCCCTTCGGTGCCACATAGCTGACCCATGGATCCTCATGGAACTCCAGGCCCACTCCATGCCCTCCGATATCCTCTACCACAGTATATCCCCGGCTCTCCACAAACATATGGATTGCATGCCCCATATCTCCGATGGGTTTCCAGGGCTTTACTTCCATCAAACCTACTCTGACCGCTTCCTTTGCGGTCTGCACCAGACGCATTTTATCTGCGCTGACCGCTCCGATACAGAAAGTACGGGAGGCATCGGAGAAATAACCCTTGTAGACAGTGGATACATCTACATTGATGATATCCCCTTCTTTTAATATCGTCTTCTCATCCGGGATCCCATGGCAGACCACGCTGTTCAGAGAAGTACATACACTTTTTGGAAAGCCCTCAAAATTCAAAGGCGCCGGAACAGCCCCCATCTCTGTTGTCAGCTGATAGACCCACCGGTCGATCTCTTCTGTGGATATGCCTGCACAGATATGCTGCTCCACATAATCCAGAACCATCGTATTGATCTTTCCACTCTCACGAATTCCGTCAAGCTTGCTCTGGCTCTTCACCAGGACATTTCCCACTTTCCTGATCTTCTTTTTTCTTCGTCTCATATATAGAAAACTCCTCGTATCTCCTGTCACTTTCGAAACCGTCCGGAAACAGCCAATGAATCATCTCTGAACAGCTTCTTATTTATCATATCACAAATGCCGCCAAAAGACACAAAAACTTTTATAAAAGCGTGACTTTCCCTGCAAATACAGTCCCCATGGC
>CAMWMT010000404.1 GCA_947175375.1 uncultured Clostridiaceae bacterium
ACCTGGAGGAGGCCAAGAAGAGCGGCGCCATGGCACTGTTTGATGAAAAATATGCAGAGGATGTCAGGGTGGTATCTATGGGAGATTTTTCCAAAGAGCTATGTGGCGGCACGCATGTGTCTAATACAGGAGTGATTACGGCTTTCAAGATCGTCTCTGAGTCGGGTATTGCGGCAGGTGTTCGCCGAATTGAGGCTCTGACAGGAGATGGTGTGTTTGCATATTATAAGGAACAGGAGGCGAAACTGTCGGAGGCAGCGAAACTTTTAAAGGCAACTCCGGCATCCGTTGTTGAGAAGATCGGACATCTTCTGGCAGAGATGAAAGCACTACAGAGTGAGAATGAGGCATTGAAGAGCCAGGCTGCAAAGGATGCTCTTGGTGATGTCATGGATCAGGTGCAGGAGATCAAGGGTGTGAAGCTTCTTGCGGCAAAGGTCGAAGGCGTGGATATGAATGGCCTTCGTGAGCTGGGTGACCAGTTGAAGGAGAAGCTTGGCGAGGGCGTGGTTCTTCTGGCCTCCGTAACAGACGGAAAGGTAAGTCTGATGGCAACTGCCACGGACGGAGCTATGAAAGCAGGCGCTCATGCTGGCAATCTGATCAAAGCGGTCGCATCCATTGTAGGTGGCGGCGGCGGTGGACGTCCGAACATGGCGCAGGCGGGTGGAAAGAATCCGGCCGGTGTGGATGATGCTCTTATGAAGGCAGCAGAGGTTGTGGGCAGCCAGATCAAAGAATAGATAAAGGAGTGTGTTGAAAATGACCACCGGATTGAAAATTTGGCTCTGGATCGTACTGGTGTTGAATACGCTTGCATGTATAGGCGCAGTGTTAACAGCGTTTCTTTTGCCGGCTGCCTGGGTGACTGTGATACTGGAACTGCTAACTGTGGTAGGGACGGCGATGCTTTTGTTTGCCCGTAAGAAAATGGGCTTCTATGTGATCTGCGGTTCCAATGTACTGGGAATGATCGCAAATCTATTCATGGGTGTGAATGTTGTCTTTGCCGTGTTCTCAGTGGTTTTGATGCCTCTGATCATTTGGCTGTTAATGAAGAATACCTGGTATGAATTCCAGTAAAAAATGCGGCAAAAATAAAAAAAGATATTGACAAAAGATGTCGCAACCCATATAATGGATGCAGTGCAATAAAATACCCAGACAGTTGTATTTGGCACAATACACAACTGGAGGGAGGTTAGGTGTGATACTATGTCAAATGTGATCGTTAAAGAAAACGAAACTTTGGATAGCGCATTACGTCGTTTCAAGAGAAACTGTGCGAAAGCGGGAATCCAGCAGGAAATCCGTAAAAGAGAGCATTACGAGAAACCAAGCGTAAAGCGTAAGAAAAAATCCGAAGCAGCCAGGAAGCGTAAATATAATTAAGGATTGTGCAGTGATGCCTTGACTGTAAAGTCAAGGCATTTCTTATAGGAGCAACAGAGAATGGGGAATTTCTTCAGAGCACTTTTGGATAATAAAGTACTAATCTGCGGGGCTTGTGGATGGGCAGTGGCACAGGTGACGAAGACAGCGATCTATGCATTAGTCAATCATGAAGTGAGATGGGAGCGCATGGTAGGAGACGGCGGTATGCCAAGTGGGCATTCTGCCACTGTCAGTGCGATGGCAACGGCTTCGGGAGTCCTGTATGGTGTGCAATCCTTTGAATTTGCGATTGCCTGTATGCTGGCGATCATCGTCATGCATGATGCCATGGGTGTCCGTATGGAGACCGGAAGACAGGGGAAAGTATTGAATGAGATGATCGATTTTTTTCGGACAGAAGGATTTGTGGAGGCTTTTAAGAAAAACGATAAGATGTATGAGTTCTGGGAAGCCAGTCTGAAGGAATTTGTTGGACATACGCCGCTTCAGGTGGGGGCAGGATGTATTCTGGGGATCGTCATTGCCTGTCTGATGGTTTTGTAATGAGGTCGTGGGAGCCGAAGAAGAGGATTCTTCGGCTTTTATGCATATTTTTCTGTTTTGCCGCTACACATGTATAAAGGAATTCTGAGGTGATATTCTGAGAAAACTGTGTATATGGATGCTGATACTGAACTTTGTTCTCTGTCCTATGACAGCAACGGCGGCAGGGGAAACGGAATCCTTGGCAGAACAGGAAGAAAGTACCCAAAGCGAGGATACACAAGATACAGAAGAGGCATTGCAGGCACCGGAAGCCGTGACTGTGGAGCATCAGGTGGCAGCAGAAGTGGCGGCGCCTCACGCACTTTTGATGGAAGTGTCCACAGGGACGGTATTGATGGGAAAAGCAGAGGATGAAAGGCTCCATCCGGCGAGCGTAACGAAGATCATGACGCTTCTTCTGATTCTGGAAGCGGTGGAGGACGGAAAGATCGCGCTCTCCGATACGGTATCCGTATCGGAACACGCGGCTTCCATGGGCGGCTCCCAGGTCTATCTGGAACCCTTTGAACAGCAGACGGTGGAGACGATGATCAAATGCATCGCTGTGGCCAGTGCCAATGATGCCTGTGTAGCCATGGCCGAATACATCAGCGGTAGCGAAGGTGATTTTGTCAAGCGGATGAATGAGCGAGCTGCGGAACTTGGGATGACGAACACTCATTTTGTCAACTGTTGCGGTCTAGATGATAACGAGCATCTGACCACGGCAAGGGATGTGGCGCTCATGTCCAGAGAACTGCTTTTGAATCATCCCCAGATTCATCAGTATTGTACGATCTGGATGGAAAATATCGTACATACCACGGCAAGAGGAAGTTTTGAATTCGGACTGAGCAATACGAATAAACTGATCAAACAGTATGAATACGCTACCGGACTGAAGACCGGATATACAAGTGTAGCAGGATTTTGTGTGTCTGCCAGTGCAAAAAAAGATGATATTGAACTGATTGCAGTTATCATGGGCGGGGCAGACAGCAAGAGCCGGTTCCAGGATGCCATTACACTTCTGAACAGTGGTTTTGCCTGTTGCAGCCTGTATAAGGATGAAAATCGGGTGGCGCTTACAGATCTTCCAGTGACAGGAGGAGTAGAAGATCATGTATCTTTAAAATATGCGGGAGATTTTTCCTATGTATCAACAGATGGAAGCAATCTGTCGGATATGAAGCGTTCCCTGGAGCTTCCGGAATCCCTTCCGGCGCCAGTAGAAGAAGGGAGTACAATAGGAAGAGTTGCCTATATTCTGAATGGCAGAGAGATTGGGGAATCCCCGATTCTGGCAGCGGGAAGTGTAGAAAAAGCAGGTTATGGAGACTATATTCAAAAAACATTCCATATATTTTTACTTTAAAAGAATTGCAGAAGAGCCGGTATCTGTGGTATGATATGCGGGCAGCTTGCGGG
>CAMWMT010000405.1 GCA_947175375.1 uncultured Clostridiaceae bacterium
CGCTCTCTGTGGAGCAGAGATTGCTGGGAGCCTTTGACGAAACATCCGTGTGCAGTAGTCTGAGCGTATATGACTGGAATTACAGGGAACAGTTTTTCAATTTGTGCGGTGTCCTTCTGGAAGATGTTTTATTGTGTATCCTCATGAATAAACCTCTTCAGGCACCGGCAGATCCGGAACATCTGAAACAGCTAAAGGAATGGAGCATGGAGCGTTCTAAAGAAAAGATTCTGGAAGAACTGCAGAGAATACTGTTTAGGCTTGTGGAGAAGCGTTTTGGAAAGAATGAACTTTTGTATGAATACCTCTGTGGAGGTCTTCCGAATCTGTCAGTTCGAATCAGAGAGGGGTGCTTTTTTACAGACTTTGTGATATAATGTCACCAACTGAAGCGAAGCGGAAGTTGATGTTTTCTTTTACTGGAGGGCTTTACAGATGGAGACATATGAGGCAGACAGGATACAGGAGCAGAAAGGGCTGTTAAAAGCGATCGAGAATACAGATATCTGTATGTTCAGGTACTATCCGAAGGAAAAACGTATTACGATGAGCGAGCGGACAGCCCGGATGTATCAGTGTAAGAGAGAATACCGGGATATGCCGGGAAGTTTTGCAGAGGATTTTGTCCATCCGTCTACCCGGGACGTTTTTTTCAAAATGTATGAAAGGATTGATGCAGGGGAGCCGTGCGCCCAGGCATCCTTCAGCAGTATTGGTCGAAAGAACTGGTGTACGGTCACAATGACGACCGTTTCCTGGGATCCGGAGGGAAATCCGGAACAGGCTTATGGTGTTGTGCAGAATATATCTGAAATGAAGATGCAGGAGGCAGAATACCACAGCAGCAGGCGCAGGCTTTACGATATCATCGGCGCTTTGAGCAAGATCTATATGTTTAACTACTTTATTGATCTGGAGACCATGAGATACAAAGAAATCATGGGACTGGATTACGTTACGGAGACCTTTGGAAAAAGAGGGGACGCAGTCACGGTTTTCCGGCAGTTTGCAGACATTTTTATTGAAGAAAAGTATAGAGAAGATTTTCGGCTGTTTGCAGATATGAATACGCTCGCAGAACGGATCGGAGAGCGTCAGAATATTTCTCTGGAATATGTGAGTATCCGGAAAGGCTGGTGCCGGGCCAGCTTTATCGTCGTAAATCGGGAGGAATCAGGGCTTCCCGTACAGGTGGCGTTTTTAGTGGAAAATATAAGCGCAGAGAGAGAAAAGGAGCTAAAAGCCAGGGAGGAGTTGGAAAAGGCGTATGAAGCGGCAAACAGAGCCAATGCCAGCAAGTCTAATTTCCTGAGCAATATGTCCCATGATATCCGTACTCCCATGAATGCCATTGTCGGATTTGCCGCCATCGCTGAAGCACATATAGATGAAAAGGAAAGGGTACAGGACTGCATCGCCAAGATCACTGCCTCCAGCAGACATCTGCTGTCGATCATCAATGAAGTTCTGGATATGAGCCGGATCGAGAGCGGGAAGATGCAGATACAGGAGCAGGAGACAGACCTTCGGATGATCCTGCACGATTTTACGAATATGATTCAGAGCCAGGCCCGTGCCAAGAACCTGGAACTGTCTGTGGACATGACGGAACTGTATCATGAACATGTATATGCGGATGAGGGAAGACTTCAGCGGGTACTGTTGAACCTGGTGGGAAATGCAGTTAAATTCACTCCGGAAGGCGGCAGGATTGATCTGTGCCTGTCTGAAAGGTCGCAGGATTCTGACGAGTATGGTAATTATGTCATTATCGTCCGGGACACCGGCATTGGCATGAGTCCGGAATTCCTGCCACATGTATTCGAGGTATTTGAGCGGGAGAGGACTTCGACTGTCAACCAGATTGAGGGGACCGGTCTGGGTATGCCGATTACGAAGAGCATCGTTGAGATGATGGGCGGGACGATCAGCGTCTGCAGTGAACAGGGAAAAGGGACAGAGTTTACCATCGAACTGCCATTAAAGCAGATCACAGGTGAAAGAAAGCAGGAGCACAGGGAATCTCCGTCAGAGATGGCGGAGACGATTACAGGAAAGCATATCCTTCTGGTGGAAGATAACGAGCTGAATCAGGAGATCGCAGTGGAGATCCTGACAGAAGCAGGATTCATCGTTGACACGGCGGATAACGGTCAGGCAGCAGTAGAAAAGATAGCGACAGGGCCCGGATGGAAGTACGATATCGTGTTGATGGATATTCAGATGCCAATCATGGATGGCTATGAGGCGGCGAGAAGGATCCGGGCGATGGAGGAAACATGGGTCAGGGAACTGCCGATCCTTGCCATGACTGCCAATGCCTTTGAAGAAGACCGGGTTAAAGCCCTGGATGCAGGGATGAACGGGCATCTGGCAAAGCCCATCGATGTCGACCAGCTGCTCCGGACGCTGGTGGAAGTGCTGCGGTCGCGTAATGAAATCGATTCTGATGTAACAGGTCAAGGGATTAATTAATGGATTTGCCGAAGGGCATTGCCAATCTAGGGGCTGAAGGTTTAGTATTGTGCACAGTTTATTTTGCAGTGAATACCGTCAGCAACAGCTATTTCTGTGTAATAATGTGCATTCATTGTGTCTATTAGGAGATTGCTGCTGTTTCTGACGCATGATTCAAGAATGGATTTCTTTTGTGTGCGGTCATAAGTATACTCTTTTTTCTTAATAAGTTTTGAGTTTTCATCAAGTGCAAATACAAATCTGATTAATTCGACATCCTGACCTGGCATATATTTTTCTTTGCCTTGCTGTGTGCCGTTGCTTTCGTCAATCCATGTGCAGATACAATATTTTTCCATATTGATGTTGGCATTGATTGCAATCCTATTGTTTGATACCCAGCCAAGCATATATCCGGTATTAATATCTGTAAGAAGTACATCTACATTGTTTAGTTTGGTACTGCTTAACGTTGGATTATAGTTAATTGTTAATGGTCCACTATTCTTCCAAAATATATCAGTGCTTTTCATAAAATTCTGAGCTTTTTTATACATTTTGGATGTAGGAGCTATGTTATTTGGGATAATAGCGGTGCTAACTGGATTTCTGCCAATAATGTCATTGAAGAGAGATTGTGGTCTGTTATAACCGTTTGACCTGTATGTACTATTTTGTATTCCCATCAGATGTGGGAAATTAGCTTTTTCTCCAATTAGGATAAAGCTGTTTCCGTTATAAGTAATGACAAAATAGAATGTCTTCAAATAGTTTTTCTGGAAGAAATCAGCACACGTCTGAATGTGTGTAATATTCATATGCGTATAGTTTCTCCTTTATGAAAACAAAAGCCCTTGGAATTACCCAAGAGCTTTGTTACCGGCAATC
>CAMWMT010000406.1 GCA_947175375.1 uncultured Clostridiaceae bacterium
AACCGATTCAGTGTCCGATACACTCCATACGAGCGCTTATCATACAGCCGGGGCGACCCTTTCCCGGTAGCCCTGTTTTGCGCATATTTTTCCATCGCCTTATTTGATCTTCTCCGCCATATGATAAAGACGATGATAGATTCCGCCCTTTTTCAGCAGTTCTTCATGGGTGCCTTCTTCCTCGATACCGTTTTCATCCAGCACCAGAATACGATCGGAATTACGAATACTAGACAACCTGTGGGCGATCGTCAGCGTTGTCCGTCCCTCTGACAGTCTGCCAAGAGATTCCGCCACTGCATATTCACTCTCATTATCCAGCGCTGAGGTGGCTTCATCCAGGATGATAATGGGCGGATTTTTTAGAAATACACGAGCGATGCTGATGCGCTGCTTCTGTCCACCGGACAACTTGACGCCCCGCTCTCCGATATAGGTATCATATCCATCCTTCAGATTCATGATAAAGTCATGAGCGCCTGCCTCTTTCGCAGCTTCCATGACCTCTTCTCTGCCGGCATCCAGACGACCGTATACGATATTTTCGTAAACAGTGCCGGAAAACAGATAAACTTCCTGCTGCACGATACCGATATTTTTCCGAAGACTTTTTAAGGTGTACTGTTTGATATCCGTACCATCCAGCAGAATTCTGCCCTCTGTCACATCATAAAATCTGGGGATCAGATTACATAACGTCGTCTTCCCGCCTCCGGAGGGTCCTACGATCGCGACCTTCTCTCCCGGATGAATCGAGAGATTCAGGTTCCGGAACACTTCATTATGATCATCAGAGTATTCAAAAGTCACATCTTCAAATGTAATATCTCCTTTTACATTTTCCAAAGGAACTGCATCCGGCTCATCGAAGATCTCGATATCTGCGTCCATAATCTGCAGGAAGCGTTCGATACCGGTCATTCCCCGCTGAAACTGTTCCGCAAACTCGATGATCCGGCGGATCGTTGCGATCAGCGTGGATACATACATGGTGTAAGCTACCAGATCACCAGGAGCGATCAGTCCCTTCACGAGAAACATGCCTCCCGCCAGAATGACCGTCAGATACATCAGACCGTCAAAACTTCTTGTCGTCGTCTGAAAAGCACCCATATAACGGTAACTGAGTTTTTTCAGACGGAAAAATTCCTGGTTATCCGCTTCAAACTTTTCTTCTTCCCTCTGCTCGTTGGTAAATGCCTTTACTACCTTATGTCCAAGGAGACTGTCCTCAATGCGGGCATTTAGTTCTCCGATCTGCTGCCGCTGCTTCCGAAATGCCGCCTTTACCCTTGCATTCAAAGAGGTACAGACGACCAGCATCAACGGAATGCAACAGAAGACGATTAGCGTCAGCGCCAGGCTGGTCTGAGCAAGGATCAGAAAAGATACCACGATCTTAATGCCGGCAATAAAGAATTCTTCCGGACAGTGGTGGGCGAATTCTGTCACATCAAAAAGATCATTGGTGATCCGTCCCATAATCTGTCCGATCTTCGTGTTGTTATAGTAGGTATTGGACAGCTTCTGAAGATGGTGATATGCCGCGCGCCGCATATCCGTCTCAATATGAGTTCCCATCACATGACCTGTATATGCCATATAAAAATTTGCCATACTGTCGATGATCCGGAGCACAAAATATAATAAAGACAGCTTCAGAATCAGTTCCACGCTCAGAGCCGCCAGATTGCTGCTTCCGGTGTTCGTAATATAACGGATGATCAGTGGAAGCACCATCTCGCAGATGGTAGTCAGTGCTGCGCATCCAAGATCCCTGAACAGTACCGGAAGATATGGCCTGTAGTAAGGAAGAAACCGTTTTAAAAGTTCTCTGCTTTTGTATTCTCTTTCGTTCATGTTTTCTGTCACTTCTACTCCCCTTTGTTTTCAGAAGAAGTATAGCACATAAATCACGAAAAGTACACTGCAGAAACAACCACACATATTTCTCCATATTTCATATCTTATTATCAGAATCAAAGGATCGTGACAGGTCGATTGCTGTCACAAATCTGTACAAGGAGGAAATGCACATGACTCCACTTCTGGATGTCAGCCATGTCTGTTACTCATACCATACGCTCTCCGGTGAGACACTGGCACTGTCCGACCTTACGTTTTCTGTCGATGAAGGAGAATTTTTCGTTATCGTCGGCCCAAGTGGCTGCGGCAAGAGCACACTTTTATCTCTGATCTCCGGACTGATCCCTGTGGAAGAGGGCAGCATCCGGCTTAGTCAGGCGCCGCTTACCGGGCATCGGACAAATATCGGATATATGCTTCAGAAAGACCATCTCTTTGAATGGCGAACCGTCTACCGCAACGTCCTGCTCGGACTGGAGATACAAAAAAAAGAAACACCTGAGAATCTGGATCATGTAGAAAAGCTGCTCCACGACTATGGACTGACTGCTTTCAAGGATGCACGACCTTCAGAGCTTTCCGGCGGTATGAGGCAGCGCGCCGCACTAATCCGGACACTGGCTCTAAATCCAGACCTGCTGCTTCTGGACGAACCGTTCTCAGCCCTGGATTATCAGACAAGGATCACGGTATGTGATGATGTATATTCCATCATCAAAAAAGAAAAAAAGACCGCCATACTGGTCACTCACGATCTCTCAGAGGCCATCAGCATGGCAGACCGAGTCCTGATCCTGTCCAGACGCCCAGCCCGCATCTGCCGGATTCTGCCGATCCATTTTTCAGATTCCGGAATGACTCCCATGCAGCGGCGGCAGGCGCCAGAGTTTAAAGACTATTTTAATGAAATCTGGAAGGAGCTGAATCAATATGGACAATGAACATGTATCTTCCCGTCAGAAAGAATATATTAAAAGCCACAGACGGCACCACCATCTGGTAGCTCTCTGCAGGTTTCTGGCCTTTTTCCTCTTCCTTGTCCTGTGGGAAGTCAGCGCGGACCTGCATTGGATCGACGCCTTCATTTTCAGCAGTCCCAGCCGGATTATCCAGACCATGGCGGACATGGGCCGGGATCATTCAATCTTCCGCCATACCTGGATCACTCTGTATGAGACACTTCTAAGTTTCGTGCTGGTCGTACTGGTCAGTTTTCTGACTGCCACCATCCTGTGGATCTCCGGCACACTTTCCGAGATCCTGGAGCCCTGGCTCGTCATCCTGAACAGCCTTCCCAAGTCTGCCCTGGCGCCGCTGCTCATCGTCTGGCTGGGTGCCAATACCCGGACGATCATCGTTGCCGGGATGTCCGTCGCCGTCTTTGGCAGCATCATCAGCATGTATACTGCCTTCCGGGACACCGATGAAGAAAAGATCCGGCTGAGCTACACT
>CAMWMT010000407.1 GCA_947175375.1 uncultured Clostridiaceae bacterium
ATTCAAGCTTCAGGTGGTTTCGATTTGCAAAAACAGATTGAATTTTTATGAGTTTTGGTCGATAATTTTCAAACACTTGATTTATAAAATAGAAAGGTGGATATGAATCTTTTTAAATTGCAGAGAAATTTATGGTGGGAGCATATGGAATTGGTCATGAGGGATGTTAATCTGAGTGAAATTTCAATGCTGAGAAATAATTATTTAAAATTTACATTCTTAAATTCCTATGATGGAAACTATGACAGAACCCTGATCTGTGATCAGGTTTTAAAATGCTGCATGGAGAATGAAGTATCTGGAACGGAAGAATTTGCATATTTCATACTGGATATATATAAAAAAGAACTGACCAGGGAAGAACTGGAGGAATCTTTGACGTACTATAGGTATGGATATTGGATAGATACTTCTGAAATAAATAACCAGTATTTGCTTGTGATGATTGGATGCGATATTTGTATCGATATTATTTGTGGTGAGATTACAATCATTGGCGAAGAACTATGAAAATAATAAACAAGTATCAATAAGCAGAAAATTACGATTGTTTGGAGGAAACAAACTATGAAAACAGATGATAAACAGACGAAAGTTATTGTTCCATTAAACCTTGTCCTTGATGCTATAGAGATGGCGGACGATGCATGGAATCAGTATCTTGATATAGAGAAGATGGAAGTAGTCCGTCTTCTGGAAGAACCTTTTATGGGAGGCTATGATGAAGAAAATCAGGAACTGGCGGACATGATTGAAGAAGGATGGCGTATCAGATTTTTCAGACTGCCGACGAAATTTGATATTCATGAGTACAGTATCATGGAGAGGTTTATCTGGAATCTTCCGGAAGGCAGGATGCAGGATACGTTGGAAAATGCAATCAGAGGAAGAGGCGCTTTCCGCAGGTTTAAAGATACTGTTCGAAGATTTGGAATCGAGCAGCAGTGGTATGATTTTCAGGAAGCCAAGTACCGTGAGATTGCTGTAGAGTGGTGCGAAGATCATGGTTTCGGATACAGCGGTGATAACACACAAAATAAAAAAGAAGAAGCTGTAAATATGGAGGAGTCAGGTGACGGCGAAGAGCTGACCTGGCAGGAGGTATCCACAGAACACATTGTGCAGGATGAATGGATCGATTTCAGGCGGACTGCGTACCGTCTTCCGGACGGAAGCATACATGAGCCTTTTTATAATTACAGCCGCAGAGACTACGTGGTGATCGTTGCGTCAGACAAAGATGGGAAATATCTCTGTGTCCGGCAGTTCCGTCAGGGAATCCGGGAGGTGACAACAGAATTTCCCGCAGGCGGCATCGAACGGACGGATGGCAGGGAATATGGCCCAGACCGTGATATATCAGCAGAAAATGCGCTGGAAGCGGCCAAAAGGGAACTGCTGGAAGAGACCGGATATGTGTCGGACGACTGGGAGCATCTGATCACAGTGCCTTCCAATGCTACGATATCAGACAATTACGCATATATTTTTGAAGCAAAAAACTGCAGGAAATCCAGTGGACAGCATCTGGATGAGACGGAATTTTTGAATGTCAGGAGATATTCCGCGGCTGAACTTGAAGAGCTGATCCAAAAGGGAGCATTTCCGCAGGCGGTACATATCATGGCATGGCTGTTGGCACAGAGAAGATAAGAATGATTCAGGGGTTCGTGTGTTCAGCACTCGTATGGAATGGATTGGACAGACAAAGCCAGTCTTCAGTCCGCTCCAATCCATACAGCGTTGCTGAGCACATGAACCGACGCTTTATGAGTGCTAGAATTTAGTGCCGTTTATATAATAAAAACATACACTTTCCGGAACACGGAACACTTCTTCGCCTTCCGTGCGGTATTCCGTGCATTCTCCGATTACGATCCTGCCGTCCGGAAGCGCGCAGTACAGGGTATTTTCCCATCTGCAGGGAGCTTCATAAGCGGGCAGGATGCAGTCTGCCTTTACTTCCCCAAGATTATAGGTAAAGATGCCGTCATATCCCCAGAATACAAGATCCGTACTGGAACCGGGCGCGATGAGATCCAGCATGACAGTATCGTCCGGTACGATATCCATATAGATCTCATCCAGAGAACCATTTTGCAGGTTGACCGATGCAATTCCCATCTGGTTCCTGGTCTGTATCTGGGTATATACTTTGCCGTCTCTACCGATTCCAAGTCCGCCCATGTCATGGGCAGTATACAGATCGGAAGTAATCTTTTTTACATAATTTCCCTGGCTGTCCAGGACGATCAGGAGTGCATCCGGGATACCGGCTGCGCGCAGATAGATATAGCCCTGCTCATCTACGACCATTTTCCGTACAATACTGATATGGTCGTATTCGCCCAGTGGAAGAGATGCAAGATCTACTTTTCTTGACACAGTCCCATCCGCCTGTAAGATCCAGAGTGACGGACGGTAACGCTTTCCTGCGATGGTCGCGCCACTAGTCTGGTCATCCGTATCTCCGGTTTGTTCGTTCAGGGCAAGATAAACATTACCAAGTTTGTCTTCATATAATGCACTAATCAGAGTATCTGTGTCAAAATCATCAAAAAACAATTCGGAATCGCTGCCGCCAACTGCCAATCGGTGTACTGCGTTTTTCCCCATGAGGAAGATGCAGTCCTGTCCTGCTTCGATTTTCTGGATGTCCAGATCACCTGTGTAGGGAATCGTCAGTTCCTGTTCCGGATTATGGTCTGTGAGGCTGTCCCGCGCTGCAGAAGCAGTATCCTGGCTTTCTCTTTCCTGTCGGATCTGTTCCTCCGGAAATACCGTCTCACCTGCAGAAATCTTTTCATTCATCGCCTGCAGGCTGTAATCCCGTCTGTGCCGAAAGTCGATGATCTGGAGCAGTTCTTCGTCACTCATTGCCGTATCCGGCAGGAAAAAGGTAGAAGTATCTTTGGAAAAAGCGATGCCCGTCCCTTTATATTCTTCCGATGTCCGGATCATGGTCAGCATTTTTTCCGGAAAGACTCCATCCTGTTCATAGGAGACGGTCAGTTCCTCCATGCGCGTTTGCTCCGTATCTGTAACAGGGCGGCTGTAATGGTCCTCGCCCAGTCTGCTTGTATAGATCTGTACGAAATAGTCCTCAATCTCCTGTTCGTTCATGGCTTCCATCCGCTGCTGTACAGCGCTGACAGCCGCCATAACGGTGACAGAACACATGGCTACGAGCGCAGCCGCCAGAACCAGCGATTTTTTCCACGTCATCCGAAAGATATGTTTCCGCTTTGGCAGATGACAAAGTGTATCTTCTGCTTTTTGATACAGCGTCTTTGGAGGTATCATTTGTTC
>CAMWMT010000408.1 GCA_947175375.1 uncultured Clostridiaceae bacterium
GTATTCCCATGGTGGAGTTCTCTTTGTTTTTTTGCCATGGAAATATCGGATGTAAAATCCTATCAGATATATATTCTAATCATGTAACAATATAATGATCTTTGTGCCGTTTGTGGCACAGGGATTTCTTTAATTTTACAGGAGGGATTCATACGATGAAAAGATTAATGACAACAGAAGAACTATTTAACAGGATACAGATTACCCTAAAAGCAAAGAACAAATCGCCAGATACTTAAATTCACAGAACAGAAATGAAGGAGGTAATGAATGAAAAATACAAATTTCCAGAATCTAAGGGGACTTTTGAAAAGATATATGCCAAAAACTTTTGGAATTGCTTCTGTTAAAGAATGTGACTTGATAAAAAACAGTCTGCAATTACAAGAGATGGACATTATAGACCTTCGGAATCTTCGGGATTTTGTTGTTCTATTCTTTGCAAAGGAAAATGAGGATAAACAGAAGAGGATGAACATGGATCGAATGAGTGCGATCACAGCAGTTATTGACAAAGAGATTATAGAGTATTCTCGGAAAGTAGACAGTTAGAATAAAAATCAGAAGCTGTTGTATATGGGAGACGGGAAGAAAGTGAGAAAGATGGTAGTGTGCCCGATATTGTGGCGGAGAACATCAATGCAGGGCACGGCTTTAAAACCTCCCTTATGGCAGGTTTTGAAATTAAGATTTAAAGAAGCCGGAATACCAGCTCTACGTTTTCTGCATATTGCTCTTCTTCAGTCGTGCATCCAGATGGATATTGATGCAGATGATCATAGTGAAAAAAGAATAGCGTTTTCTGGTATGGATGCCCATATCGTGCAGATGGTAGTCATTGAGTACACGGTTATTAACCCTTTCGCAGGAAGTACGGTTGTTGTAAATTTTCTTATATTCATCCGTTCCCCTTGGCACAGGAGTATAGAGCCGGATGTCCCATTCCGGTTTTGTGTAGACACACCGGCCATAAGCAGAGGAAGAACAATTTTCCTTGCAGGGACAGGAATCCACTTTGCCACAGGCAAGGGGACAGCGCCATTTACGGGAATGCTTCTGCTTACAATAGCCCCAGTTGACCATACGGAAACCGGCCATGCACAAAGGCGTACCGTCTTTGTCGACAGAGACGGAATCAGGAATGGAAACCGGCCTGCCGCGGTTAGTATTAAGGTCGATGAAGGGACGGATGCCCCATTCTTTGCAAAGTCCATATGTGGCATAGTTGTCATTGGCAGAATCCAGGCAGAGGTCACGGACAGGGATATCCGGGTTGATGGATTTAAATTCACGCAGGGAGACAATGGCGGAGACGCTGTCATGCCTCCTGGCATTTACGAAGCGGATATGGAGCGGAAGGTCAACCCCGATGTCCGTGTTATGGGAGCAGAGCATGTAAAGGGTATGGCCGAAATAAAAAGCTTCCTTGTCGCTGTCCCATCCCCAGTCAGCATCGGGGTCGGAGAAGTGGCGCGGGCAGGAGCAACGGGAGATACCATTTTCCGGACAGTTACAGACTTTATGCCCGTAAGGGGAGGAATGGGAATGGACACAGGTGCCGTCGCCGGAAAGGATGAGGCCGTCTGCAGGGATAAGCCCGTCTTTCAGGGAGGGGATGAGGGCGGCGAGACGGAAAACCTGCTGGAGTCTTTCTTCATAATGGAATGGAAACTCCTCATGGGAGAGGGCGTAAGCAGCGATGAGATCGGTGATGCCGGCATGTTTATTGGGAAGTTTCTTTCCTCTGCCGGGCTTTTTAGAAGGTTTTTTGTTTTTGTCAGCGGGAAAAAGGTCCTTCCTGCCGGTTTTCTGGGAAGCCTCCGGCTGGGCCCAGAGCCTGTCCATGAGGTCAAAATAAGAGCCAAGTGGAGGCAGGGAATCCGGGGAGCATCCAATGAGGGCAGCGAGAAGGCAGTCGGCCCTGAGTTTTTGTATCCAGACAGTAAGGCTGGTAACGCCGAGCATTATCATGAGAACAAGAGAGCGGATGATCTGGGTCTGGTTTATGGCGGGCCGGCCTACAGCGGAATAGAAAGCCGAAAGATAATCCATGACGGGATCCAGATTAAGCATACGGAGTTTATCGCGTACAGAACCAAACTCCTGGTGGAGCCTTGAACGCTGTGAAGAATCAAAATGTACTTTTGTCTCGTGCAGGAAATCCAGATATTCCTGATGGGACTGCCAGTGAATCAACATATGTGTGACCTCCTTTGGTATGGGTGAAAAGTGGATGGTTCGCCTAAACCAAAGGGCCGCGTTTATTGATTATGAATTTCAATCAATAAACGCGGCCGCACAGACAGGCAGGTTTGTCAATAGGAATTTAGAAATTTCCTGAAAAAATATAAAAATAAAAAATCTCCACTGAAAAGTGGAGGTGAAGAAAAAATGGAGTACTTTGGAAACGCAGTGTTTTCAAGGGCCGTGAGTTTCCGAGAGTACTCTGGTAATGAAAGTAGGTGACTTGTATGCCAAATAATGAAAAAGAGTATAATGGTTATCTGATCGATCAGCTCAGGCTGTTGAAGAGAATCGAAGCGGGGACGAAGGACAAGGAAGCGCTGGAAGTAATCGCTTTTGAGAGAGATTTTATTGAGCAGAAGCTTTACCAGAATCCCTCTTTGCACAAAGAAGGATGATATGTTGTGGATAAAGTAACAGTTCAGCCAGGTCTGCGCATCCACTGCGCTGACCGTGTCATAGAGTAGTGGTTGAAAGCATCCGGCCCATCACGAAGTGATTTAGGATGGTCGGATGCAGTAATAGTGAAGCCAGGGGATGATTTGTTACTGGATAAAAGATAAGATTTAGGAGAATTTTATGGTAATTTTGGGATGCACCGTTCTTGCAATGGCAATTTTTATAATCGATCTGCTGATTAAAAATTATATTGAAAAGACCGGAACAGAAGGAGAGGAGAAGGCTGTCTGCGGCGGAAGGCTTCTGATACGCAGATACCACAACAGAGGCGCGTTCCTCAATGCCGGAGAGCGCAGGCGTGATCTTGTGGCGGTTCTTTCCTTGGTTCTGACACTGGGCTTGACAGCGTTGTTTCTTCTGACTTTTGCCCCATGGCAGTTTCAACACAAAGGCTGCGTGAAAATAGGGCGCAAGTCAGGAGGAAAACTGCTGAAGACATGATTGGCGTTTCTGCTGGGCGGCGCATACAGCAACACTTATGACCGGCTGATGCGGAAGTATGTGGTGGATTATGTGAGTTTTCCGGTAAAGAATAAAAAAATCAGAAACATTGTATTCAACATTTCTGATTTCTGTATTATGATTGGTGCACTTCTGATG
>CAMWMT010000409.1 GCA_947175375.1 uncultured Clostridiaceae bacterium
GGCGGATGCAGTGTCAGTATGCATGAGAAGGGACGGATTACGGATGCTGTAAGTAATGGTGAGGGGACTTTTACGCCCAGCCGTGCAGGTACATTTGCCAATAACGCTCTGGTTAAACTGTGTTTTTCTGGTCAATATACAGAGCAAAGCCTGAAAGACCACTTTGCCAATAGTTGCGGACTGGTGGCCCATCTGGGGACTAACGACTGCCGGGAAGTAGAAGAGCGTATAGGGAAAGGGGATGAAAAGGCAAAGCTGATCTATGAGGCGTTTGCTTATAATATCGCAAAAGATATAGGAACCATGGCTGTCACTACCGGAGGAAAAGTAGATGCGATTGTACTGACCGGCGGGATTTCTTATTCAGAGATGCTGACCGGGATGGTCAAAAATATGGTTGAATTTATTGCGCCTGTAATCGTGCGTCCGGGAGCAATCGAAATGGAAGCACTTGCAGAAGGCATTCTTAGAGTATTAAACAAAGAGGAACAGGCTTATACGTTTGCGGAGCCGTTCTAAACAGAAAGGAGAGGGTATTATGCAGGTAAAAGTAATGCTGTCGAATCATCATATACATTTAAAACAGGAAATTGTGGACAAGCTGTTTGGAGAAAAAGGGATTACCTTCAATAAATATCTTGCTGGGGAGGGCGGACCTTATGCCAGCAATGAGTTTGTCGATCTGGAAGGTCCGAAAGGACGGATTGCACATGTGCGTGTTCTTGGTCCCTGCAGGAATTATAATCAGGCAGAGCTGCTGAAAACGGATTGTTTTAAACTGGGAATTGACGCGCCGGTGCGTTCATCGGGTGATCTGGAGGGAGCTGCGATGCTGAAGGTGATCGGACCTTGTGGAGAAGCAGAACTGCCGTGCGGTATACTGGCCCATCGGCATATTCATATGGGAAAAGATATTGCCGAAAATAATGGATTTGTCCATGGGCAGAGGGTGAAGGTAAAGACGGAAGGGATACGTGCCGTAACATTTGAAAATGTAATCATTGGTATCGGCGGCAAAGGCATGGTAATGCATGTAGATACCGAGGAAGGAAACGCTGCTCTGGTGAAAAACGGAGATATGCTGACGATTCTTGACTGATCATAACTGTCCATACATAAAACAGGCGATATAAGAATTCTTTCTAAAATTCTTATATCGCCTGTTATGCTGTTGTGTCCAATGGATTTAACCTCTTTTCTTTCTGTATTTTCTATATATCTATATTCTTTATGGTTTCTTATGACCTTTCTGCCGTATGCAATTCCTGTTGAATCTTTACGGGCTTTCACGTGTTTTTTATTATCAAGGTATGTTCTTTTACCTTCTCAAAATATGGTTCTTATTACCAGGCGGTAGTCATCAATATTTTTATCATAGAGATACTATCCTTTTCCTATACAGCCACGTTATATTATATAGAAAGCTTTCTTGAAGATGGAAGGGAAGGAGGAGACTATGAGCATTGATGTTGACCTGGATTTTCTGCTTGTGCAGAAGATGCGTATGGGAGACGAAGAGGCATTCGAAGATTTTATAAAGAAATACTATCCGCAGATTCTAAAATATTGCCGGACTCATGTAAATGATCACGGTTATGCAGAAGATCTGACACAGGAAACATTTGCGCGTTTTTTCCGAACCCTGAAACAATACCGGCATTATGGAAAAGCAGTCAATTATCTGTATGTGATTGCTGCGAATGTATGCCGGGATCACTACAGAAGAGAACAGGAGATTCCCGTTGGAGAATTGCCGGACCGTCCGGATTCGTGTACAGAACTGCTGGATGAACAGATTGCTGTGCGGAATGCTTTGGCACGACTGCCTGGAGAGCTGAAGGAGATCACGGTCCTGTTTTTTCTGCAGGGATGTAAGCAAAGAGATATTGCCAGAATCCAGGGGATCAGCCTTCCGCTTGTAAAGTACCGGATACGGAGGGCAAAGAAACTGTTGTCTGCTTATTTTAGAGAGGAGGATCTATGAACCTATCAGATCATCAGCTCAGAGAATATCTGGGCGCATGTCAAAACGTCCGCTATGATGAGAGACACCTGCAGGAGACGATCAGGCGGGCAAAGAATGTGTTTTATGAAAATGAAGGGAAAGAGATGCTTTCCCATGCGGAATTTCTATATCAGCAGAGCAGATATATTCATAAACGCTGGTGGATACTGCAGGGAATCCTGCTGCTTATGTTGTGGATTATGCTTATACTGATAGATAGCGGATTCTATATACAAAGATTTATGGGAATAGCAGCTTCCCTGTTTGCAGTACTTCTTTTGCCGGAACTGTGGAAAAACCGAAGCAGCGGGGCATTGGAGATTGAGAGCACAGCCTATTATTCTCTGCGTCAGATCTACAGCGCAAGAATGTTTTTGTTTGCTCTGGTGGATATGTTTTTCCTTAGTATTTTTTCACTGGCAGTAGTTTGGACCGGGAAAATACCCATGGAAGAAATGGTCATTCATTTTTTTCTGCCATTTATTGTATCCTGCTGCATCTGTTTCCATATCTTATACAGTTCCAGGAGCGGTTCGGAGTCTTTGGCGATAATCTTATGTATGGTTTGGTGTACAGTATGGACACAGCTCATACTGAGTGAAAAAATATACGAGGCAATCTCTCTGCCGGTCTGGTTCCTCATGACAGCAGCCGCTGTTCTGTATCTGGGATACTGTATCTACCGGGGTCAGAGAAGCTGCAGGGAAATGTGGGAGGTGAATTCACCATGGAACTGAAGATTATGAATTTGACAAAAGAATTTAAGAATATAACTGCGGTCGACGATGTGTCATATTCCATGTCTGTGGGCGTGTATGGACTTCTGGGTGTCAACGGCGCCGGAAAAACTACACTTATGCGTATGCTGTGCACACTGCTGAAGCCTTCCAGTGGCCAGATTACATGGAATGGAAAAGATATTTTTGAAATGGACGGAGAGTATCGGAAGCTTCTTGGGTATCTGCCGCAGGAGTTTGGATATTATCCTGATTTTACGGTTTATGATTATCTTATGTATATCGCGTCGATAAAAGGGCTTCGTCCGGCAGCAGCAAAACGGAGAACGAAATCTTTGTTAAAGCAGGTTGGCATGGAAAAAGCAAAAAATAAGAAAATGAAAGAGTTGTCAGGCGGAATGAAACGCCGTGTGGGGGTTGCGCAGGCAATGCTCAATGATCCGAAAATATTGATTCTTGACGAGCCGACGGCCGGGCTGGATCCGAATGAGCGGATCCGCTTCCGCATTCTGATCAGTGAGCTTTCCGCACGGCGGCTGGTATTGCTTTCTACTCATAT
>CAMWMT010000410.1 GCA_947175375.1 uncultured Clostridiaceae bacterium
AAAAAATGCTGTCGCTGTTAGACATTGACAGTATAAAAAAGCTGATAGAATCAAAGGGAAAATCTTCCTGAAAATAAAACCATGTCTTTATATTTTTATTTTTTTAATTGGCAACAGCTGATTTTCTATGCAATAACCTTTTATAAGTTTAACCTGGTTGGAAGTGGTTTGATACTTGACAAAATCTGCAAAATTTCATATGCTATACAAATAAAGAGAAATGCAAAGAACGGATAGAGTAATCCATCATGTACCATCAGAGAGGAACTGTCGTCGGCTGAAAGCGGTTCCGGGCAGCAGGGGACGAACGTGCATCCGGGAGCAGGCAGGGGGAAAGATGAGTATCCCTGTACGCAGGCATGCGTTACATGCTTTGAGTAAAAGGCATATGCCTTTTAATAGAGTGGAACCACGGATACCTTCGTCTCTATATGGGACGGAGGTTTTTGATTATGGGGACTGGAAAAGGAGCAATTATGGGAATCATCAGCTATATCAAAGAAGAGATCGAGGTGATCCGGGAACGCGATCCGGCGATCAAATCCAATATGGAAGTATTTCTGTATCCGACGTTTCATGCAATTATAAGATATCGTTTTGCTCACCGACTGTATCAGAAGGGGCATTATTTCTGGGCAAGATGGATCTCTCAGCGTACGGCAAGAAAGACCGGAATCGAGATTCATCCGGGAGCCACGATCGGAAAAGGGCTGTTTATCGATCATGGGACCGGAGTGGTCATTGGGGAGACCGCTATTCTTGGAGATAATGTGACTTTGTATCAGGGTGTGACGCTGGGCGGAACCGGAAAGGAACAGGGGAAACGTCATCCGACACTTGAAGATAACGTTATGGTAAGTGCTGGAGCGAAGATACTGGGTTCTTTCACGATAGGAGAGAATTCGAAGATAGGTGCCGGAAGCGTAGTGCTTGGCCCTGTGCCGCCGAATTGTACTGTGGTCGGAATACCGGGAAGGATCGTAAAGAAAGACAGTGTACGGATACCGAGAAATGACCTGGATCAGGTGAATCTTCCGGATCCTATATTGGATGCGATCTCAGAACTTCAGAAAGAGAACAAAGAACTGCGCTATGAATTGGATATACTGAAAAAGAGAACAGAAGGAGGAACTATATCATGATTCGTATTTATAACACTTTATCAAAGAAAAAAGAAGATTTTATCCCTCTTGAAGAGGGTAAAGTCCGCATGTATGTATGTGGTCCGACCGTCTATAATTTTATTCATATCGGCAATGCAAGGCCGATGATCGTATTTGATACGGTTCGCCGTTATATGGAGCACAAAGGATATGAAGTGAATTTTGTATCCAATTTTACTGATGTGGATGATAAGATCATCAAAAAGGCTAATGAGGAAGGCGTATCTGCGGATGAGATTTCGAAGAGATATATTGCAGAGTGCAAAAAGGATATGGAAGGCATGAACATCATGCCGGCAACCACCCATCCACTTGCGACTCAGGAGATTGACGGCATGATCGATATGATCTCTGCACTGATCGAGAAGGGATATGCCTATGCAGTGAACGGGACTGTCTATTTCCGCACACGCCGCTTTGAATCTTATGGAAAGCTGTCCCATAAGAATCTGGATGACCTGCAGGGAGGCAATCGTTCACTTCTGGTGTCCGGAGAGGATGAGAAGGAAGATCCCCTTGATTTTGTACTCTGGAAACCAAAAAAAGAAGGAGAGCCGTATTGGGTGTCTCCCTGGGGGGATGGCCGTCCGGGCTGGCATATTGAGTGTTCTGTCATGTCCCGTAAATACCTGGGTGAGCAGATTGATATTCACGGCGGCGGAGAGGATCTGGTATTCCCGCATCATGAGAATGAGATTGCCCAGAGCGAGGCATGCAGCGGGAAGGAATTTTCCAGATACTGGATGCACAATGCATTTTTAAATATTGATAACCGGAAGATGTCCAAATCCCTTGGCAATTTCTTTACAGTCCGGGAGATTAGTGAGAAATATGACCTGCAGATACTTCGATTCTTCATGCTGAACGCACATTATCGCAGTCCGCTGAATTTTAGTGCGGAATTGATGGAGTCTTCCAAAAACGCGCTGGAACGTATCCAGACAGCCGTGGATAACCTGAAATACATTGCAGAACATGCTGTGACAACGGAGATGACTTCGGAAGAGACAGGCTTTATAAAAGAGACGCAGTCATTCGAGGTAGATTTTGATAGAGCGATGGATGATGACTTTAATACTGCAGACGCGATTGCAGCAGTATTTGATCTGGTAAAATATGCGAATACTCAGGCAGGTGAAGGAAGCAGCAGGGCATTTGCTCAGGCATTGTGTGACAGGATACAGAGCCTGTGTGATATTCTCGGTATTATCACGGAGAAGAAAGAAGAGTTTCTGGATGCGGATATTGAAGGCTTGATTGAGGAACGCCAAGCGGCTAGGAAAGCGAAGAACTTTGCAAGAGCGGATGAGATCCGGAATCTTCTTCTGGAAAAGGGAATCATCCTGGAAGATACACGCGAAGGAGTAAAATGGAAGAGAGCATAAACTATCTGAAAGAACAGTTCAGGCTTCCGGATGTGGATATAAAGACCTATTCACCGCAGGTGTTGGCTTATATCGGAGACGGTATCTATGAGTTGGTTATCCGTACTATTCTGGTGGGGAAGGGCAACTGTCAGGCGAATGACCTTCACAGAAAGGCGAGCAGTTATGTGAAGGCATCCGCACAGGCAGAGATGATCCTTGCGATAAGGGAGGATCTGAGTGAAGAGGAACACCATGCATATAAACGGGGTCGTAATGCCAAAGCGTTCAGCATGGCAAAGCACGCAACGATGAGTGAATACCGTCATGCCACGGGTTTTGAAGCATTGATGGGGTATCTATATCTGACTGGTCAGATGACGCGGATGATCGATCTAATCCGAATGGGGATGGAAAGGGTAGGAGGACTGCCATGAGATATGAAGAACTGACTATAGAAGGTCGTAATGCCGTACTGGAGGCATTTCGTTCCGGAAAGACGATAGACAAGTTGTTCGTACTGAAAGGATGTCAGGACGGACCGGTGAACAGTATTTTAAGAGAAGCCAGAAAACGGGATACGGTCATCAGTTTTGTGGCGAAGGAGCGTCTGGATCAGATGTCGGAAACAGGGAAGCATCAGGGCGTGATCGCCCATGCCGCTGCATATGAATATGCGGAAGTGGATGACATCCTGAAACGGGCGGAAGAAAAAGGAGAGCCGCCGTTTCTCATACTGCTGGATAATATCGAGGATCCGCACAATCTGGGAG
>CAMWMT010000411.1 GCA_947175375.1 uncultured Clostridiaceae bacterium
CTTCCATGTCTGATTACAGGGAGCAAGACTGGATGATTAATGTGCCGCTCTATGCAATATCAGGATATCTTTTGAATTTTTCAAAATAGTGTTCAAAACAGACAGTGACGTTTCGAATCAGAATAGAGAATGCTGCGGGGATATCTGCACGAACAAAGAACTGCAGATAGGAAAAAAGTATGGACAAAATGCCGGACACAGGAGTATGATGGACGGAGAAGAAAATGATGGTAACAGAGAGGAGAACCTGTTGATTATGGAAAGAAAAAATGCGTGGAACACGTATAATGAGACGGATGTAGAAAAGCTGGAGAAGGTGGCAAAAGGTTATAAAAACTTTCTGTCAGAGGCGAAGACAGAACGGGAGTGCGCAGTACTGGCAGTGAAGATGGCGAAAGAGAAAGGCTATCGGTCTCTGGAAGAGCTTCAGAGAGAGGGACAGACTCTGAAGGCAGGGGATAAGGTCTATGCGGTGCATAAGAAGAAGCTGGTGATCCTGTATCATATAGGAAAGAAGCCTCTGGAAGAGGGAATGAACATTCTGGGAGCCCATATAGACTCACCTAGACTGGATCTGAAACAGAATCCGTTGTATGAGGACGGGGAAATGGCACTGCTGGAGACCCATTATTATGGAGGAATCAAGAAATATCAGTGGGCTGCGATTCCGCTGGCACTGCATGGAGTCGTCGTGAAGAAAGACGGGAGTGTGATAGAGCTTGCCATCGGAGAGAAGCCGGGTGATCCGGTGCTGGGAATCTCAGATCTTCTGATTCATCTGTCCTCCGAGCAGCTGCAGAAGAAAGCGGCCGTAGTGGTGGAAGGAGAGAACCTGAATATCATCGTCGGAAGCAGACCTGCAGAGGACAGTGAAGATGATAAGGAGAAGAAAGAGAAGATCAGGAGTGCGCTTCTGAAACTTCTGGAAGAAAATTATGGGATAGAGGAAGAAGACTTTCTGTCGGCGGAGCTGGAGGCAGTTCCAGCGGGACCGGCCAGAGACTTCGGACTGGACCGCAGCATGGTCATGGGATATGGACAGGACGACCGGATCTGCGCCTTTACTTCACTGCTGGCGCAGCTGGAGGCTGAGGATCCGCTGTATACTTCGGTCTGCCTGTTGACAGACAAGGAAGAAATCGGGAGCGTGGGTGCTACAGGTATGCAGTCCCGGTATTTTGAAAACAGTACGGCAGAGGTGATGCAGCTGATGGGAGGATATTCGGATCTGGCGCTTCGCAGATGCCTGCAGCGTTCCCATATGCTCTCTTCTGATGTGAGCGCGGCTTTCGACCCCAATTATGCTTCTGCATTTGAGAAGAAGAATACGGCTTATCTGGGAAAGGGCATGGTATTTAACAAATATACCGGCTCCAGAGGAAAATCCGGGTCCAATGATGCCTGCGCCGAATATATCGGGGAACTGCGCCGGATCTTGGATGATGCAGGCGTTTGCTGGCAGACGGCAGAGGTCGGAAAGGTGGACCAGGGAGGTGGAGGCACCATCGCCTGGATCGTGGCTAATTATGGCATGGATGTGATCGATAGCGGCGTGGCGCTTTTGAACATGCACAGTCCCTGGGAGGTATCCAGCAAGGCAGATATTTATGAAACATACAAAGGATACAAAGCATTTTTAAGTACAGATTGGTAAGGAACTGTCCGAAAATAACTTGCGCAGATTTAGACAAGTCAAATGCACAAGTTATTAATGGACAGTTCCTAAGGAGAAGAGAGGAGTGGAGAGATGATCCAGGAGCGGATCGGGAAACTCAGGGAACGGATGAAGGAGACGGGAGTGACTGTATATGTGATTCCTTCATCTGACTGTCATGAGTCAGAGTATGTGTGCGCGCATTATCGGGCGCGGGAATATATGTCAGGATTTACCGGCTCTGCGGGAACACTGGTTGTTACCATGGAGGAAGCAGGGCTATGGACGGACGGAAGATATTTCCTGCAGGCGGAAAGCCAGCTGCAGGGGACAGGCATTCATCTGTTTCGCGGCGGCGAGCCGGAGGTGCCCGAGATAGAAGAATACATAGAGCAGAAGCTTTTAAAAGGCGGAAAGCTTGGCTTTGATGGACGAGTCATGGGAGCGTCCCGGGCAGAGAAACTGATAAAAGCGGCAGAAAAAAAGGAGGCAGGCGTGCTGGTGACGGAGGATCTAGTCGGGCAGATCTGGGAAGACCGGCCAAAGATTCCGGATACAGAGCTCTATGTACTGGACTTGTGTTATTCCGGGGAAGATACGAAGAGCAGGCTTGCCCGGGTGAGAGCGGAGATGGAGAAAGCAGGGGCAGATGTCCATGTACTCGCTTCCCTGTGCGATATTGCATGGCTCCTTAACATCCGGGGCGAAGATATCCCCTCTGTACCAGTGGTTTTGTCCTTTTTGCTCATCACAGAGACAGAGTGCACCTGGTATGTGCGGGAAGGGATCGTGACCGAAGAGATCCGGCAGTATCTGGAAGAGTGCGGTATCCAGATCAGAGACTATGAGGCAGTCTATGAGGATCTGGCAGGGATTCAGGCGGGGCAAAATGTGCTTCTGGATAAGAAAAATGTCAATTACCGGCTTCTGACGAGCATCTCGGAGAAAGCTGCAGTGATCGATCAGGGCAATCCGTCCGAGCTTATGAAGGCGGTAAAGAACGAGACAGAGATCCAAAATCTCCGGACGGCCCACCTGAAAGAGGGAATCGCATTTACCAGACTGATGTACTGGTTGAAGACAAGAGCAGGGACAGAGGAGATGACCGAGCGTTCCGTGGCAGAATATCTGGATGCGCGCAGACAGGAGCAGGAACATTATCTGGGACAGAGCTTCGCGCCCATCAGCGCATATGGGGCAAATGCGGCGCTCCCTCACTATTCACCGACAAAGGAGAGCAATGTGAAGGTCGAACCGAAAGGATTCCTTCTGGTGGATGCAGGAGGGCATTATCTGGAGGGTTCGACGGATACAACCCGTACCTTTGTCATGGGAGAACTGAGTCTGGAGCAGAAGCAGATGTTCACGGCTGTGTGCCGTGGAAACCTGAACCTGGCTTATGCCCGGTTCCTGCATGGAAGCACGGGATACGGTCTGGACATCATTTGTCGGGAACCGCTGTGGCAGATGGGAGTGAACTATAATCATGGTACTGGGCACGGTGTCGGTTACATTCTGAGCGTACATGAAGGGCCAAATGCGATTCGGTGGAAGCTGCCGGATCAGGAGAAGCCTGCAGTGCTGGAGGCCGGGATGGTAACGAGTGATGAGCCAGGAGTCTATATAGAGGGCTGTCACTT
>CAMWMT010000412.1 GCA_947175375.1 uncultured Clostridiaceae bacterium
CTCATCCGCCAAAGACATGCCCACCTCTACGCCGGGAACCGTACCCAGCAGCAGGAGGATCAAAACACCTGCCAGACTAACGTTCCGGCACCGCTTCCCCGTCATCCCCAGAAGCCGCTCGATGGAAAGCCTGTTTTTTTGCTTCGCGATATAGATATGGGAAATCTGTAAAGTCAATATCACCGCAGCAATCAGCCCCATAATAAGCAGGGCCGCCGACATATTTCTCAGATTCTGTACCCCCTCCATCAATGCGGAATACCCTCTGTCATAAAAGGTAAATATCAGGTTATCCGCACCGTTTTTGGTGACAATCTCTAAAAATTCTGCAATGCTACCGTTCTCAATACGAAAGGCAGTATTGTCGTCCGCCATAGCCCCATAACTCACAATATTCTCCATCGGATTCTGCACCGAGCGAAAAGGCACGATCAATTCATCCATCCCGATTCCCTCCGCGCTTGGCGTATAATCATACAAGCCGACTATGGTGTACTCCTTCTCCTCGAACGGTTCCGGTATCTCTCCATCCAAGTCGAGGAGTGAAAACCGGTGAACCGGGAATCCTTCAACATTATATCTGGCATCCGTATAATAGAGTCTGGTAGTCACCTGATCTCCCACTGTCAGACCATTGTTCTCGGCAAAGGTTCTGGGGGCAAGGCATACTGCACTGCCTTGGGCGTACTCTTCCTCAGTAGGGTATCGTCCCTCGTATACCCAGGCGTTCCCTTCATAGAACGGCATGATGAGGTCCGTACTGTTCGTTCCCACCACAGGCTGTGAATCGTATTTAGACATCGTTGTTTCCGCCATCGCCAGAAGCCGTTTGCCGGCATCCGTATCATAAAACCCTTCCGTGACCTCATAAATGCTCTGCATCTCAATGGGGTCCTCGATCCTGTCTCCCTCGGATGTGTACAGAGTCAAATTGGCAGGCGAAGCTACATATTCCAGCCACGGAAATTCATCTCCCATCTCTTCCCACCTCTTTCCGTGCCTGAGTTCTGCAAAGTAAATCCATGCTATATAGGTTTTATCTGCTTTCAGTTCAAACGGCTCCCTGTTATAGTGGTCACAAAACCATAACACACTACCCTCCATAAACTTACTGCTCCCCAAGACCTTTGTGATCAGAATTTTTACCGACTCGTTCGGAACACAGTCTTCCTTGGGAGAGAACTCCGCAGCAAAACCCGAATCATCCATCCTGTATGCGCTTACTTTATACTCATGGATATATTCCGGCGTATAGGACCCCCAGTACACCCGCTTCTCCGGTTCTACCAGATATGTCACCTCGGGGAATGTGATATCCTCCGGCGTGACATAGCAGTTATACCGGTTTCTTTTATAAATCTTATAATCCTTTTTCTCCGCATCCCATTCTTTCTCTTCCGCCACAGTATCCTGCTTCTGAGTGACCGTACCAATCGTGATAAAATCATCCTCATAAGCTTTCGAGAGCCTGTCGCTGGTAACCCAGAGATTGCCTCCCACCACAAGCATCACTGTCACGATCATAATTAATACGATCATCAGTAAAAGCTGTAACGGCGTTCTACACATCTGTTTTATATGGTTTTTCATCCAAAATCCTCCTCTGCATCCGCTTTCTATATTCTTTTCCTTTATTCTTCATAACCCGAACTTTCCCATACGCGTTTCAGCTCCGCATAGCACCTTCCGTCCTCCTTGGTCAGCTCCAGCTCCAGCGCCGCAACATGCTCTCTCACATGATTTTTGATGTTATCATTCACGATCCAGATCCGGAACGCGCCCTGCATGACTCTGCCCGCATCCTCCGGCCTGTCCGGCGCCACCAGCCACTCGATTCTGTCTCCAAATTCCACAATTTCATCATCTCGAATCACAACCACCTCATCGGCATAGACATAGTCTTCAGGCACCTCTATCCGAAAAACACATTTATATGGATAATAATTGCACCGCCCAAATTCATCATAGATATCCTCGCCTTCCTCGATAGTTCCAAAAGGCTCCTTTTTCAGCAGAATCCGCTCTCCCTCTTTCAGCTTCTGCCAGCCATGCTCCTCCGTGGCAGCATAGACCACGATCTCTTCTCCCATCAGACTCTGAACGCCGCCAAACCACAGCAAACCTGCCAGTATACAGACTGCCAGAACCGCCGCTGGCACCCGTAAAGACAGTCTCTTTCTGCTACGTTTTCCCGTTCTTATCCCTTCCAGTATGCGCTCCTGCGTCGCCTCATCAGGCACAATCTGCACTGCTGCTCTTTCCAGACGTTCTTCTATTCTTTCTTCCATAACGCACCCTCCTTCTCCAACAATTCACCAAGCTTCTTCCGTCCCCTCTCCAGCCGCTTTCTGACGGCAGCCTCCGACAGCGTAAGCATTTTCGCAATCTCCCTGCCCTGATAGCCCTCCACATAATGTAGAAGCAGAACTTCCCTGTACTTTTGGGGCAGCAGCAAAAGAGCCTCCATAACATCCGTATCTTCTCTGGACTCATAATATCGGGAGAGTTGTTCCATAGAAATTTTCGGGTGGTTTTTGTAAAACCGCAGCCTGTTCTTACAGAGATTGATATCCACCCGTATCAGCCAGGCCTTTCTATGTTCCTCTGTATGGAAGCTCTTGTGGCACTCCATATATTTAATCAGGGTATCCTGCACGACATCCTCTGCGTCAAAGGCATTTTTCATCATCACAAAGGCAATCCGGTAGAGCATATTGCCATATTCCTGAAAAACCTCCTCCACGCTCCGTCCAGGATCCTCCTTTTTCTTATCCAATGTATCACCGCCTCACAATAAGGGAATGTCATTTCTCCTTCTACCCATAAAACACCTGTCCGGGTACAAATGTGACATGCTCCTTTAAAATTTTTAAATTTCATCATATAATGCCGCATTTTAACCAAAAATTTTATATCCTAAAACGAAAGGGACCACCATACGAAATCTTCGTATAGTGATCCCTCTGTTATTTTTTATCTCTTATATTGTCTGAATCAGGAATGTTCTACTTTATGCAGCCAACTGATTATTCCACAACATATCCATACTGGAAGTACCAGTATCCATACGGGCTGTGCCATGTTCCCTGAAGATCCGGGGACTGCAGCCAAAAGTCGTTGTAGTAAGCAACCGGGATACATGCATAATCTTCCATCATGATCTTTTCTGCCTCATGAAGCGCTGCAAAGTGATCCGTTGCATCTGCGCATTTGGATTCATCCATCGCCGCGTCAAATGCCTTGCTGTTGTACTTACCATCGTTGTTTCCATTGGTAGAGTACAGGAGTGCAACA
>CAMWMT010000413.1 GCA_947175375.1 uncultured Clostridiaceae bacterium
AATCCCAGCAGCCCATTCGTTAATTGCTTTTTTATATATTTTTTTCCTCGAAGAAACACAGCTTTTCAGAGCTATGATTTGCGACATTTTGTTCTCCACGTGCTTTCCCGCTTACAGCTGCATACCGTCAAACAGACTGCGCTGCCAGGGTGATTCCGACATCCGGGAACTCTGTTCCTGTTCCTGCACCTCTTTCGTCCTCTCCAGTGCCTGCTCCAACACAGCTTCGTCCATTCCAGCCGTCCGGTATCCCTCTGCGATCACATTGTAATAATAATCTGACGGCATTGCTGCCTGTCTCCCATCATTCATCACATACACCATGGCAGATACCGTTTTCCCTTCCAGCTCTACCTCCAAATCTTCCTTCCGGTAGAGACGGGGCCACCCTTCATAGCGGTCCAGCGCCTTTTCATTTTCGGGAGAGATCTTCCACAAAAGTACAGGCACGCTGGCTCCTTCTTTCGGCTCTATAGTAGCCACTCCCCGGAACAACAGCTCATAGCCTTTGACCTCACTGGTCCCCACAACCGATGCGCCGGGACACCGGTGCTCCATCTGGGGGAGATTTAAGTTGCTCCCATACGCAATATATAACCGTTCCTTTTCTTTCTTCATTTCCATTCCTCCTGATTTCATGCTCATTACATGGACATATGAAAAGCCGGAGATTCTTCCCCGGCTTCCTGTTCCTCTGTATGCTCCCCGGCAGCTGCCTGCCTCTCTGCCGCCTCCGCCATTTCCTTTTCTCTTTTCTGCCGCATCCGTTCCTTCTGGGCCAGGGCCTGGGCAGGATCCTTCCAGGCGATGCAGCCGTCCAGGTGCTTCAGCAGATGTTCCCTGGCTGTCTTGAACTCATCCCCGATAAGCCCCAGGCGCAGGAGCCAGGTGCGGAAGGTATACTTCTCATTCTCCGTTACAGTTTTCCTGCGGCTGGCACAACTTTGGCTCAGCGCCTGCGCCCCGATGGCCAGACAGAGCTGGATATACGCCTTAATCTTCCCTGCATGGACCGTCCCGTTGAACAGCCGAAACTCCACGGTCCCTTTCTGGAACACGCTGTGCAGGTTCAGGCAATGGTACCGGCTGTCATCATAGTGTGTATCCCTGCGGCTGTTCCCGCCATACCAGATACGCTCCACCTCCTCCATGTTTTTCGGCTTTCGATTGTTCAGATCATCCAGGAAACGCTGCTCCACCGGTTTACACCAGCGGTTCTGTCTGGCCACAGATACCTGCAGCGCTTTGTAGATCAGATCCTCCTTGGACGCCATGATATTCGTGATATTCCTGAGCGTCCTGGCATCAAAGGGCGAGGCATCGATATGCACATGGATCCCACAGCTTTCGTTGGCAAATGCCCCCGCTCCCCTCAGCTTGCGGATCAGCTCCTGGATTGTCACAATGTCCCCATATTTGCAGATGGGACTTACCATTTCTGTCCTGTAGTCCGGGGAAGCGGCAAGCTTTGCTTTTCCTTCCTTTCTCTGCGCTTTGATACTGGCATCGCTCCTAAACTTCCATTCCCGTCCCTGACTGTCCTTTGCCGCGTAGGTGTCATAGTAAGTCCCCACGTAATAAGATGAGGTTCCAAAGTGTTCCGCTGCCACTTCTGCCGCCTCCGCCCGGGTGATCCCGGTCAGTTCAATTTCAATCCCGAACCTCTGGTCTTTCAGATCCATGCCCTGTCACCTCCTCTCCCTGTCAGGATATCTGGCCCGACCAGAAGCCCTCTATCCGTGTTCTTTCATATTTCATTATCGTCCTCCTGCTTTTCCGAACAGTCTGGCCTTGTAATCCGGAGCCGTGACCATCAGGTTATACCGCTCATTGCCGCACTTATAGAGACATACTCCCCGCTGAGGATAACGGATCAGGGAGAATTCGCTGGGTTCCAGCTGCAGGGTGTCGATATAGAACTTCTCATCAATGGCACCGGCATTGAACAGGAACTGATGGGTGGGGATGGAGAACAGCGGCTTTGTATACTCCCTGATTCCCTCAATATTGAAATCCTCCAGATTCTGGCTGGCGATGATGACCGCCGAATTTTTCTTTCGCACCCGCTTCATGAAGTTCCTCACATACTCCACGGCAGTCAGGTTGGATAAAAACAGATAGAACTCATCCAAGCTGGCTGCCGTATCCCCGGTGGTCAGAAGTTCATTGCTCATATAGGACAGTACATTGAACAGCAGCGCATTTTTCAGGCTCTTGCTGGCCTGCAGAAGCCCCTTCACGCCAAAAGTGACAAAGGTGGAATCCGTGATGTTGGTGTGCCCGTTGAAGAACTTGGATTCTGCTCCTTTGCACATGGAATGCAGCCCCAGGAGGATGTTCTGCAGAAGGTCTGCCGTATAAAGCTGCCGCTCCTTCTCATCAAAGCCTTTGTATTCCGCCTCGATAAAGTCATACATCTCCGAAAGGGTCGGGTAATCTTCCGGTTCCAGCAGCTGAAAGTCCGTCTGGTCACTGAGTCCCCTGCTCTGGTAGAGCTTCTGCAGCATGATCTCAATCACATCGATCTCCCGGTCTGTAAAATCCTTATAGCTGCGGAAAAAATCCTTTAAAAAGCTGATATGCTGGCTTAAGCGGCTGCTGATCCGGAAGGTCTCCGGTGCATCCGGATCCTCCGGTCCGTCCCCCTCGTCCCATACCTTTGGCTCCAGGGGATTGATGATATAACGCCCTCCCATCAGGTCAATAAAGCACCCCTGCAGGTTGTTGGTCAGATCCTCGTACTCCATCTCCGGGTCCAGGCAGATCACATTCATGCCGGACTCCCGCAGGTTGCACAGGATGAGCTTCAACAGGTAGGACTTGCCCTGTCCGGAATTTCCCAGAATCAGGATAGAACCGTTGGTCTTGTCCTCCGCCCTCTGGTTGAAGTCCACCAGAACATTGCTGCCAAACTTGTCCCGGCCTACATAGAATCCATGGGGATCCGTCTTTCCGCTGTAATTGAATGGATAGAGATTAGCCACGCTGCTGGCCGGCAGCACCCGCTCGAACTGGTCACGGAACACATTTTTCCCGCTGGGCATCACGGACTGAAAGCCCTGTTGCTGCCGCAGCATCAGGCGGTCCACGTTCAGCTTAGAGCGAATCAGCTCCGTCAGCACCTCCGTCTGTAAAAGCTTCAGCTGGTCGTAATCACTGGCTGACAGCTCGATGTAGACTGCTGTGTGCAAAAGCGGCTCCCGGTTCCGGTGAGTCTGGGCTACGATCGTGGCCACATCCTGCAGGTTGCTCTCTGCCATCACCGTCTGCTGTAAGTCATTGGTATTGGCG
>CAMWMT010000414.1 GCA_947175375.1 uncultured Clostridiaceae bacterium
CCGGAAGGGATCGGTCAGGTTTTTTAAATCCAGATAGCGTCTGAACTTACCGGTGGCGATCCCATAATAGGGAATATCAAAATCTGTGATAAGCCTCTTTTCGATCCCCTCATAGGAGCCGATATAGGAAATTTCATAACCGGATTCCTTAAGGTGAGGTATCAGAGCAATATTGGGCGTCACATGGCCTGCTGTACCGCCGCCGGTGAGAACGATTTTTTTGTTTGAAGTTTTCTCGCTCATATAAGGGAGCCTCCCGTTTTAATGCCGTAGCTGTTTAGCAATTACCCTGTCTGATCTCCTCGAGAGCGTGAGCAAGCTGATCCGGGCAGGAGGTGGGCTTAAAGCCGCAGCGGATACCCTTCAATTTTGATATAGCGTCATCCACTTCCATACCGGTGACAAGACTTGCAATTCCCTTCAGATTGCCGTTACAGCCTCCGAAAAATTCAACAAATTTAACTTTTCCATTCTCAACCTCCACGTTAATAGAGGTGGAACAGGTACCTTTTGTCTGATAAGTCATATGAATTCCCATGCCTTTCTCTGTTCTGCAGATTTTAATTGTAGATCTGTTCTTTCTATAGAAAATAAGTATAACAGAAAACAGAACCTATTTCCAGCATCAAAGGGCAATTTTTTCCATAATCCGCAGATTTTGATGAAAAATAACGGGGACTTACACACCCATTATTATTGAGGGAAAAATCTCCTTTTATTATAATGTAGTAAGGAAAGGAGGAAATATGTTTACTATATTAAAGGAACACGAAATACTTACAGGTTTGATTTTATTTTCTCTGTTATTCAGTATTATATGTCAGATCATTTCCGGTGTGATCTGCCACCGAATGATTTCCTCATCGGACAATATGGCGGAAACAAAAAATAAGCAGCTGAGGCAATGCAAGGAAAAGTATACCGGCTATTACAAATTGAACGGCAAGATGGTCAACACAGGCGTATTTGTGGACAGGTTCCTTCAGGGAGTGCGTTTTGCCAGGATAAAGCTGACATGGCTGAATCACATTTCAGGACAGATGATGATGTTTTCCATACTGGTGAGCGGTCTTTCCATCTGTCTTGCATTGGCGTCAGGGAGTACTTTATTTCAGATTATACCCTATTATCTGATCAGTATACTGGGGATGTATCTGTATTTTTCAATTTCCGGTATGGTGGATCTGCAGGAAAAAAAGAATATTCTCAGGATAAATCTGACAGATTATCTGGAGAACCAGCTTGCTCCCAGGCTGGAGACAGAAAAAGAAAATGCCATGGAGGAAGGGATCCGGAAGCGCGAAAAATACGCTAAAGAACTCCTTAAGGAGATGGAAGCGGAAGAAGGAACGGGGGAGAAGACCCGGGAAGAAAATCAGGGGACAATTCCGGAGGATGCCCTGCAGCCAGTGATGAATCAGTATCAGGAGGAGCTGGAAACACTTCTGGAGGAGTTTTTTGCCTGAGATATCAGAAATTTTGGATGTAACAGTTCAGCCTTCGGCTGAACTGTTACATCCAAAATTGAAAATATATTCTTGACAAGGGTATCAGTGAATTGTAAAATAAATATATATTGCGGGTGTAGTTCAATGGTAGAACACCAGCCTTCCAAGCTGGACACGTGGGTTCGATTCCCATCACCCGCTCTATTTTTTTGTCATCATCGTAGGGATGATTTGTGAGGTGTATAAATCGAAAGAGAGGAAGGATACCATGAAAAACAAAGGAAAAAAGATTCTTATTCTGCTTCTGGCAATAGCCTGTCTGTTTCCCTGTCAGGCCATATCCCTGAGGGCGGAGGTTAAAACTCCTGATGTGGATTATTCCTCCGTATTTGACGCAGAATATTATTATAATACATATCCTGATTTGAGACATACGATTGGGAATAATCCAGACGCACTTTTAGAGCACTTTATTAATGTGGGTATGAAGGAAGGGCGGACTGGCTGTTCGACATTCAATGTGAAAGCATATATGGTAAACAATGTTGATCTTCTGCCTGTCTATGGAGTGAAGGACTTAAGTGGTTATTATCTGCATTATATTACCAGCGGTAAGAAGGAAGGGAGAAGTGGTGTCTATAAGGAAGGAAACAAACCGGCACAGGGAGTTCTCTCCACCTATTCCACATCCTATGATGTCACAGAGGACAGGGCAGTTAATGTAGAACTGGCGGCCTCCATGATAAACGGGATGGAGATCGCGCCGGGTGAAAAGTTTTCCTTCAGCAATTCCATCGGCAGCAGGACTCTTGCCAACGGTTATGTGGTGGCTCCCTCCTTTGCCGGAGGCAGGGTGGTTTCAAGCGTAGGAGGCGGAATCTGTCAGGTTTCATCCACCATCTATGTGACCATGCTTCTTGCAGGGATTACACCTACCCAGAGATACGCTCATTCCCTGCCCGTGGATTATGTGCCAAAGGGACTGGATTCCGCCATCGTTGAGGGATACAAGGATCTGACATTCACAAATAATTTTGATTTCACGATTATTATTAACGTAACAGTCAGAGATGGGGTTCTGACAGTGAGCTTTGTACAGAAACAGGATGATATACCCTGGAAAAGATAAATACGATAAATATCAGATTCAGCATAATGGACAGAGGAATATCCACCCACCGGATCACCTGATTACTGATGGAGTCTACACCGGCTATCAGACCGACCATGTTGTTGTTAATGTAATGCATCATCACGGGAACCCAGATATTTTCTGTTTTCATATAGCCATACCCGAAAAAGATTGCAAAGCTGATGCAGGTGACGATCTGGATCATAACACTGGCGATCCATGTACCGGGACTGTAATAGAAAATATTGAGGGGAAGATGCCATAACCCCCAGAATACGCCTAAAAGGATCACCACGCTCGTTGGTCAGAACCGATTCTGCAAAAGGGTCGGGAAGAAATAGAGACATCCATACTCTTCTCCAAAGAATGCGGTGTATGCAATAAAGAAGTTGATAATCAGAATCAGGATCATGATGTAGGTGGCAGGGTCTGTAAAAATTTCTGTCAGAGTGTCCATCTCTCCATCCAGGGCACAGTCAATAAAGAGCCTCAGAAGATAAAGGGAAAAGAACAACAGTACATACAGCCAGGATTTTGCCTTTTTTCTTCCGGTAAACTTAAGTCCAAAGGATGCACGGACCTCCTTTTTTTCACAGATCAGCAGGATCAGACACAGGATACTGAAAATAATAATTGGAAACTGGCACAGCATCATCCAGGGAAGCTCCGGTGTGAATACACTGGCAACACAGGCTCCTATCATG
>CAMWMT010000415.1 GCA_947175375.1 uncultured Clostridiaceae bacterium
CATCCCCATTCACTTCAGTGCCAGCTGAAACAGCTACTCCCTTTTATCCTCCCCATTCTGAATCACAAGGACAGGGTTCTCTATTCCAAGGTGGACGATGGGTCTTCCCGCCATCTCACCCAGCAGGCAGTTCGTCTCCGGGGAAATGGACGCCCCTTTCGGCAGTGAGAGATTCAGCACGACTCTCTGAAACTCAAAAGTCTCATCTACTGCCAGCAGAATCACATATTCTCCGTCCTCCTCACAGATCTCCGCCTGATAGTCTCCGGCATACAGTTCCTCGATCATCAGAGGATCTTCTGCCTTTCCCCCGATCCGTGAACCCGAGCCTGTCACTGACCATATCCCATAGCCCGCTACGATTATCGCGAGCACGATTAAGACGGATATGCATATCATCAACATCTGTTCTTTTTTACCAGATGGAACTGCTGTTTTCTTACTTTTTTTACTCACTTCGTATCGCCTCATTCGGACTGATCGTCATCGCCCTTCTCGCAGGAATCCACGCTGCCAGAATCGCTGCGGCTCCGGAGAAGAGGATTCCTCCCACCGCCAGCCACCAGGGAATGACGCAGCGCAGCTCCATATCCGCGAAGATCCTGGGAACCGCCTTCGCCATCAGGAAACTCAACTGAATACCTGCAATACCTCCTGCCAATCCTACCAGCAGCGCCTCCACCAAAAACATCTTTGATATGTCTGAGAATTTCATGCCGAGGACTTTCAGGATTCCAATCTCCCGTGTCCGTTCATTGATGGACATCATCATGGTATTCGCCACACAGATGCCTGCCACCAGCATGGACACAAGTCCGATGGCTCCAAGCATAGCCTGGATCTGACGGGACTGCTTCTTTACCGCCTCCACCATATCATTCAGGGAATATGTGTCAAATCCTGCGCTCTGTATCAGTTCAGAGATATCCTGTACATCATCTACCTTTTCCGCTTTGATCCATACCAGATCATAGGTATCAGTATCTGTGATCCCCTTGCCGGAACTGCCGGAGGAAGACGCTGTACTTCCGGGAGCTGCCCGCTCCGTGTCTGCATTTGCCCGTGCAGTATTTCCGTTCCCGCTGCTGTTATTTCCGCCGCCGGAACTGTCATTGTCTGTTCCCAAACCAGAAGAACTGTTCTCCGTCCGGTCCGCAGAGGCATTTCCCCCGTTCCCGGTATTCGATGTATGATCTGTGCTGCTGCCGGATGTACCGGAAGCAGATGTACCGGCAGAGCCTCCGTTTACGCTGCCTGCTGCTGCGCTTTTGCTGGCAGCTTCTTTCCACTCCTTCAGCCGCTCCGTATCCAGAAAAGCGGATGTGGAATAGGTATAATTCTGACTGGAACAAACGCCTTTGATATTCAGGCTGTAGAAAGTTCCCGTCCGGGACGCCCTTCCTTCACTGTCCGCGCTCTGGGTTCCGTTCAATGTATTGTAGTCAAAAGTTAGCTTGATTGGTGACGACACAGGGTCTATGAGCGGATTCCCTTCTTCATCCACTGCATCCGCCCAGTCGTGGTTCGGGTCTGCAAAGGAAGCTGCCAGATCGTCGCTTACCATCAATTCCGGATGGAGCCGTAATCCTTCTGTCGGCGCTTCTCCTTCGGTCGGAACCAGTCCAAAGCTGCCCGCCGTTGTGAGATCAATCCCATAGAGCCGCACCATGGCGACATAATTCCCGCTCTTTAAGTAGGCTGTCACCTGCTCTACCGGCGTGACCGCATCCACACCGGCGATTCCTTTGAAGCTCTCCACCGCCTTATCATTCAGAAGAGCGCTTTTCTGGCTGTTATTCATCGGTTCCGACGGCGTTACTTCGATCTTCGTCAGACTTCCAAGAGATGCGATGGTCTCTTCATAGGACTGTCCATAACCGATACCTATGGAGATCAGGACTATAATGCACATCACACCGATCGTCATGGAGAGAGCGGTCAACAGTGACCTTGTCTTTCTGCGCCACAGGTTGATACAGCCAGTCCGTATCAAATCGGAGATTTTCAAAGTCTCCACCTGCTTTCAGACTCATGCTGCGCTGTGTCCTGTATTCCGTCCTCATCCTGCTGCCGTTTTCTTCTGTTGTAGAGCAGCCATCCGGTAAGGCCTGCGATGACAATCAGGAGAAGAATCAGTACGATCACCCACCAGGCGATGCCGCCTGACTTTTCCACCGGCTGAGCCTGTGCCATGGCCGACAGCATTTCTTCGTCTGCCGGCTGATCCACGGTCAGCTCCAGCGAGACATTTTTCATATACTGCTCCCCCTCCGCATCCTCATACTGGACGACCAGCGTCCCGGTATAGGTGCCGGACTTATTGGGGATGATCTGCAGATCCGCGTTCAGGCTGCCCGCCGCCAGGATATCTCCGCCGTAATAAGGGTTTTCCAGGCTGATGCCGTTCATGGCTGCAATACTTACATTGTAGACCCGGGATCTGCCGAGATTGGCCATATTCAATGATATCGCCATGGGGTCCCCCTGCGTTGGAGTCCCATAGACCACCGGCGTATCCAGCTGCAGATTCATCAGCTGCCGCACCGGGATCTGGATATTGGCCTTCGCTTCTCCTTTCACCACATTCTGGTTCTCATAGGACAGGCTGATGACAGCTGCGCTGGGGCCTACCGGTGCGGAGGCTCTTGCCGTGATATGGTATTCGATCTCCGCTGTCGCTCCGGGAGCGATGCTCCTTACATAAGCGGAATCTGAGCAGCCCTGCGACAGGACCAGCGCACTGGAATCTGCCAGGCTTAAGACCGCCACAGTCTTATAGATCGTATCATAGGTCGCATTGTTCTTCAGGGTAACACGGAGCACTGCGTCTGTACCGGCTTCTATGTATTCCAGCGCATCTTCATCTTTAACCGCATTGTCTTCTGTATCTTCATCTGCGTCTGTATCACTTCTCTTATCTGTGTCCTCTGCCGCAGCTTCCATACTTCCGGGAAGGTACAGCCTGTATCCTGCTACCATTAACGATGGTGCGGATTCTTCCACATAACCATTTACCACATATATGTAAGCTTCCAGTGTACATTCCCCATAAACGCCATTTTCTTCATAGGTCGCCCGGATTGTCACTACCTTGTTGCCTGTGGTAGCATAAGGCGATATGGTCATGGGCCAGTCTACGGTCTGTTCATCGCCGTTTTCCATGGAACCCAGTTCCCGTCCATAGTTAATGTCGGATGCCACAAAGGGGAAAGTTTCCAGATCGCCGGTCACGACCGGCGCTACGGTCACGTTGGTAAGGCTGTTTCCCTTGTTGTTGATCGG
>CAMWMT010000416.1 GCA_947175375.1 uncultured Clostridiaceae bacterium
CATCAGTGGCGGTTCGATAAGCCTTCTGACCTTTTTGATGACGGCGAAAGATCTGGTTATCGGATTGATCGTAGCGATTTATTTTATGAATAGTAGGAAGACCTTCAGTCGGCAGGCAAAGATGATGGTCTGTGCGTTTTTTCCACCAAGGAAACATCTAAAGAAAAATCAGAAACAGCCGGCAGACTGGATTTTGGCAGAAGCAAATGTTATCAATGACTATCTGGGTGGCTTTATCAAGGGGAAGCTTCTGGATTCTCTGATCATCGGCCTGATCTGTATGGTCTTTACCACCTTTGTCAATATGCCCTATGCAGTGCTGGTTAGTGTGGTGATCGGAGTGACGAACATCATTCCGTTCTTTGGACCGTTCATCGGAGCGATCCCTACTGCGATTCTGATTCTTATGGTCAGTCCGATTAAATGTGTTTATTTTATTATTTTCATCCTGGTACTCCAGCAGTTTGACGGAAATATCTTGGGACCGAAGATCTTGGGAAATTCGACGAAGCTGAGCAGTTTCTGGGTGTTGTTTGCAATCCTTCTGTTCGGCGGTCTCTTCGGAGTTGCGGGGATGGTCATTGGAGTTCCAGTCTTCGCATTTATCTACCATCTGATACAGGAATGGGTACATAGCAGACTGAAAGAACAAAAAACGAAAAAAGAAGCGATGGATGCAGAAAAGTCTATGTCGTAGGACAGGATGTGATGCAAAAAATGGGGGCTGTAAGGAAATTCAGCCCCCATTTTTTAAAGTAATTTATCTTTTCTTTCTTCTATACTTCTCTTCACAGTACTTGCAGCGGTAGATCTCTTTCTTCGGATCGGTCAGGACAAAGATATAGTCCAGTTCCTGTTCGATGGAGGTAATGCAGCGCGGATTGTGGCATCTCGCTATATTTTTGATCTCCTTTGGAAGGGACAGGCGCTTTTTCTCCACGATATGGTCATCTTTGATGATGTTGACGGTGATGTTGTGATCGATAAATCCCAACGCATCCAGGTCGATAGCATCAATAGAACATTCAATCTTGATGATATCCTTCTTTCCCATCTTGCTGCTGCGGGCGTTCTTGATGATGGCCACGCAGCAGTCGAATTTGTCCAGATTCAGATACTGATAGATTTCCATGCTCCGGCCAGCTTCGATATGGTCCAGCACAAAGCCTTCACTTAGTCCGCCGATATTTAACATACTTTCACCTCCAGAAGGGTAAGGATCAGGGCCATGCGAACATAGACGCCATATTGCACCTGACGGAAATAAGCAGCTCTTGGATCTTTGTCAACCTCCACGGAGATCTCATTGACTCTGGGAAGGGGATGCATGACGATCATATCATCCTTGGCAAGATTCATTTTCTTGTTGTTCAATATGTAGAAATCCTTCAAACGGACATAATCCGCTTCATTGAAAAACCGTTCTCTCTGTACACGCGTCATATAGAGGATATCCAGTTCAGGCATTACGTCTTCGATGCGTTCTACTTCCTTATAGGGAATATTTTCCGCCTTCAGAACGTCTTCCTTGATATATTCGGGAACCTTCAATTCCTCTGGGGAGATGAAGACAAAGGTCACATGTTCATACCGCGCCAGTGCGCGGACCAGAGAATGGACAGTCCGGCCGAATTTCAGATCGCCGCACAGACCGATGACAAGATGATCAAGCCGTCCCTTGAGGGAACGGATCGTAAGAAGATCGGTTAAGGTCTGGGTGGGATGCTGATGTCCGCCGTCTCCGGCGTTGATGACGGGAATGGAAGAAACGGCGCTGGCCACCATGGGGGCGCCTTCTTTGGGATGACGCATGGCACAGATATCTGCATAACAGGAAACCATGCGAATCGTATCGGAAACACTTTCTCCTTTGGCTGCGGAACTGCTGGCCGCGGAAGAAAAACCAAAAATATTGCCGCCCAGATTCATCATGGCAGCTTCGAAACTGAGACGGGTTCTTGTGCTCGGTTCATAGAACAAAGTGGCAAGCTTTTTGCCGTCACATGCATGTGCATATTTCTCCGGATGCTTCTCGATGTCGTTGGCAAGATCCAGAAGCTGGTCCAGTTCTTCGACCGAGAAGTCCAGAGGACTCATCAAATGTCTCATACATACCTCCTATTAAAATTCTGCATCTGCCCGAATGACACATCCGGGTATTATTCGGACAGATGCTGTTTGAAATTTCGCTATGAACAGGATACTATTACTCTTTTATTCTGTCAAGTTCTGAATCTGTATAGTATGTGCCAAAAGCATATAGCTTTGCAGCCTCGAAAATTCCTCAACAGATAGCTATAGGCTTTTTCTGAGAAGAATCTGTTCGTACAAAAGCCCTACCAGAAACCAGACAGGGGCGTAGTCCAAGCGGATAACGCCATTCAGGTGATAAGGGGTGCGACTGTAGTCCCAAGGACACATGTTTCTTCGCTTCAGAAGCATCCCACTTATATATTCTCCTAAAAAAATACAGGACATGTAGATAAATCCCCGTTTGAACAGCGAGGTATCTTTCAATTTCTGCATGACGGGCGCAAGGAAAGCAGCACTCCCATAGATGGGAAACATCCAGAGAGAAGAACTGCCAATTAGTTTCAGGTTGCGTACACGGAAAGCATGCAGGCCGGTCCAGAAGATCTCCATGGCCCAGCCGATCATTCCGCAGCGTAAAAAATTCTGTTTTATCATGGAGGATAGTATTGACATTGTTGGATAAATTATTCATTCAGATACTTTGCGGCATATTTTTAGTAAGACGCTGATATTCTCTCACGAGAGATTCTCGTGGCTTTATTTTTTGCTTTTTTCCATATTCGTATATCTGAAGCCACAGTTTGTCATTTTCTTTATCCAGGTATCTGGTCAGACGCAGTGCCCGATATAGAACAATTTCCCGGCTAACCTCTAAGCATGTTTTAAAATAATACTGGATGCCGGGTTCAGGCTCTGCCAGAGTGATCTGTATCATCAGAATCATATCGCATAGATTGTTGATTGCTTCTTTTAGATCATATTGTTTACTGCTGTATTTTTTCAGCTCCATTAATCGGGTTTCCCTTTCGCTGATAAGCTTTTTGGCTTCTTCCACTGCCATATATTTGACATCACTGGTCTTCAGTTCAGAAAGCAGTTCCAGCTGCTGGTAGACATGGAGAGATTCTCTGCTCAGGCCGCCAGTTGATGCGAATAAAAGCAGTTCGGAGATGTTTTCTCTTGGGTTCTTTCTGAACTTTGGGTATAATGAGACATCGATTAAGCCGTCAGACGAAC
>CAMWMT010000417.1 GCA_947175375.1 uncultured Clostridiaceae bacterium
TCTGCGGGGTGATCACGATCATCTTCCCGCTGTATATGACTATTGTGATCGCTATCAAACAAACGTCTGAGATGACCAACAGTATCTCGGGATTATTGTCCCTGCCGATGACCTGGAGTCTCTCTAATTTCGCAGAAGCCATGCGTGTGACAGATTTCTGGAATTCTCTCAGGAACAGCCTTCTGATTACATGTGTTACAGTCGTGCTCTCCATCCTTCTGCATTCCATGGTGGGTTATGCGATTGGAAGGAATAAAGCAAAGAGTAAATGGTATAATCTGGCATACCTGTATATTGTCAGCGGTATGTTCGTACCATTTGCAATCCTGATGATGCCTCTGGTAAAACAGACCGCACAGTGGGGTATTGCCAATATCTTTGGTGTCATCCTTTGTTACCTGGTATTCTATATGCCTATGAATATCATGCTCTACTCCGGCTACCTGGTCAACATTCCGACCGCTTTGGAGGAGGCGGCGCGTGTGGATGGCGCTACGACTTGGACGACTTACTGGACGATCATCTTCCCGATCATGAAGCCCATGCATGCAACGGTTGCGGTCATTACTGCGCTGAGTGTATGGAACGACGTTATGACTCCCCTGGTCATCATGTCCGGAAGTGGCCTGAACACGCTGCCACTGGCTCAGATGTCCTTCCAGACACAGTTCGGTACCAACTATAACCTGGCGTTTGCATCCTACCTGCTGGCGCTTCTTCCGATTCTGCTCTTCTATATTGTATGTCAGAAGCAGATCCTGAATGGTGTCGTAAACGGCGCGGTGAAGTAAAACCAGGAATAATCTCAATCTATATATCAGACCTGTAGATACGGGTATTGGAAAGTGACGGTGCAGGTCAACCTGTATTCGGATGCCTTCCAATACCCGTTTGGTCGTTTTATAAAAATTGGAAAGAATTATTAAAATCTGTTGTGGACAACAGGACTTCAATAAGATATTATAGTCTGGATATATACTAATGAACGCAATTAATTGCCACAGATATTTATGGATTATGAGCGTTCATTAGTCCATACATTTCAGTTTTGGAAAAAGTTTGCGTTATCGAGTATAAATAAGCGAAGGAGACAGAAGGCGACATGAGTATAATATTTGCGGAGAAAGACAGAACCTTCACACTGCATACGGACGATACTACCTATCAGATGAAAGTGGACAGATATGGATTCCTTTTGCATCTTTATTATGGACGCAGGACCAGTGGGTGCATGGATTATCTTCTGAGTTATGCAGATCGTGGATTTTCCGGAAATCCTTATGATACGGGAATGGATCGGACATATTCCATGGATGCGCTGCCTCAGGAGCTGCCCTGTCAGGGGACAGGGGATTACAGAAGTCCGGCAGTTATCATAAAAAATGCGGATGGCTCTTATGAATGTGATTTTCGTTACAAAAGCCATCGGATATCAGATGGGAAATACGGGATTCCAGGTCTTCCGGCAGTCTATGCGTCGGAAGAAGAAGCGCAGACGCTGGAGATCCAGATGGAAGATCCGGTGACAAAGGTCGGGATCACACTTTTGTATGGCGTACTCCCGAAACAGAATATCATTACGAGAAGCGCAGTGATCGAAAATGCCGGTAATGGAAAGATCTGGCTGAAAAAGGCACAGGCGGCATGCCTGGACTGGCTGCATGGAGATTTTGACCTGATCAGCTTCTATGGGCGCCATACGATGGAGCGGAATGTCCAGCGTACAGGAGTGACACACGGATCCCAGGTGATCGGAAGTCGGCGGGGGACTTCCAGCCATCAATACAATCCCATGATGATCCTGGCGGGACAGGAAACGACGGAGGACGCAGGATCCTGCTATTCCATGTCTTTTGTATACAGCGGTAATTTTAAAGGAGAAGTGGAGAAGGACCAGTATGCCCAGACCCGGGCGCTTCTGGGCCTGTCGGATGTGATGTTCTCCTATCCGGTGGAACCCGGCGGAAGATTCTATGTGCCGGAGGTGATCCTGAGTTACAGCGATTGTGGACTTGCGAAGCTGTCGCAGAATCTGCACCGGTGTATCCGCACCCATGTGTGCCGCGGAAGGTATCGGGATGGCATTCGTCCGATCCTTCTGAACAGCTGGGAAGCGTCTTATTTTGACATTACCGGAGAATCCATCTATCAGCTTGCGAAACAGTCGGTGGATCTGGGAGTTGACATGCTGGTCATGGATGACGGCTGGTTTGGCAAACGGGATGATGATAACAGCGGACTGGGGGACTGGTATGTCAATGAAGAGAAGCTGGGAGAATCGCTGGGCAGCCTGATCGACAGGATCAACAGCCTTGGGATGAAATTCGGTATCTGGATCGAGCCGGAGGGGATCAATGAGGACAGTGAACTGTATCGGGAACATCCGGACTGGGTGCTGTCTGTGCCCGGACGCAATCCGGTGCGTGCGAGGAACCAGCTGGTACTGGATTTCTCCAGACCGGATGTAGTAGATTATATTTTTGAAAAGATCTGCGGTATCCTGGACCAGGGCAATATTGAATACGTAAAATGGGATATGAACCGGAGTCTTTCGGACTGTTATTCCCGACAGACTGAGGATCAGGGGAAGGTTCATTATGATTATGTGCTCGGCCTGTATGATTTTCTGGAGCGGCTGGTGCAGCGGTATCCCAATATCCTTCTGGAGGGCTGCAGCGGTGGCGGCGGCAGATTTGACGCAGGCATGCTCTATTATACGCCTCAGATCTGGTGCAGTGATAACACAGATGCTCTGGATCGGGTTCTGATACAGTATGGAACCTCTTTTGGTTACCCGGTGTCCTCAGTGGGTTCCCATGTGTCGGCCGTGCCGAATCATCAGACCGGGCGTCTGACACCGCTGCGCACCAGGGGGATTACAGCTATGGCAGGTACCTTTGGTTATGAACTGGATCCGAAGACTTTGTTGGAGGTGGAGAAGGAACAGATCCGGGAGCAGGTGCGTAACTACCGGCAGTATATGGAATTGATCCGGAACGGCCTGTATTATCGGCTGACTGATCCTTTCCGGCAGGTGGCGGGAGCATGGGAATTTCTCTCAGAAGATCAGTCAGAAGTCCTGGTAAATGCGGTCATGCAGGAGATCCACGGAAATATGCCGGTGACCTATATCTGCCTGAAAGGCCTGAAGCCTGGCTGCATGTATCAGGATACATACAGTGAAAAAATATATGCTTCCGATGCGCTGATGGAAGCAGGGTTCCCATTGCCGGACCAGAGCGGAGAGTATCGGGCATACCAGGTACAC
>CAMWMT010000418.1 GCA_947175375.1 uncultured Clostridiaceae bacterium
CCAGCGAAGAAATCAATGCCTATCTTGATAAAAAGCTGGAGGAGAGACCGTTTTCCGGATATTTTTCAAGAAAATTTGCAGATTTTGCGGGACTGTTCATGGGATTTTTCGCAGCCGTCATGTTGTCTGTCCTGTTTCTGCAGGATACAAGAAAAGATACCTGGGAGCTTCTCCATACCAGACCTGTCAAAGCTGGGAGTTATGTAGCTGGCAAGATACTGGGCGGATTTGTAGTCTGTCTGCTGGTACTCGCGATTCTGAACGTGGCATTCTGGATTCTCTGCATGGTATGTACAAGGGGCAGCGGATTTGAAGTGAGGCTGCTGGATTTTCTGGCGGCGACCTGCCTGTATATCGTTCCCAATATGCTCATGATCGTATGTGTTTATTGCCTGATCTCTCTGTTGTTCAGGAATCCGCTCCCGGCGATGCCCCTGCTGATCCTCTATATGGTGTATTCCAATATGGGGAGCCGGAATGCGGAGGGACTATACGGATTTTACGGAAGGCCGCTGGCTATCATGGTGCGGTTTCCGGGAGCGATGTTCGATACAACGCCGCCGCCCATGGCGCTTCTGAACCAGAGCTTTTTGATTCTTGCATCCATCGGCATCTATCTGCTCTCGGTGCAGCTGTGGAAAAGGAGGCGGATGTGATGAAAAAGGAATGCAGGATTGTGCTGCCGTTTTATAAGACCGCCTTTGCGGCTGCCTTTGTTGTAATCCTGAGTCTGGTCAGAGGCGTATCCATGAGTCTTGAAATCGGTATTGCGCTGGAACCGGCCATGGCGGTTCTGGCAGCGGCATTCTGTGCGGACACGTATGTTCTGGAAATCGTAAGTGGACGGTCAGAGGTCTGGCGACTGTATCCTGTGAGAAACAGGATGTGCGTGGTCGGAAGGAGATTGGTGATACAGGAACTGTATCTGCTTCTGCTTGCCGCGGCAGGCTATGGATGCTTCTTTCTCTTTCAGGGAAGAGAGATATTCAGCTTTATGAATCCGAAACCGGTCGGAGAGCTGCAGCGGTTTCTGGTATATCTGGGAGCGATCATGGTCACGCTTGTATTCTGGGGAATCCTGTCCCATACCATTGCCAGTCTGTGCCGAAATCTGTGGTGCGGAATTGGCGGAAGCCTGATCCTGTGGATTCTGACATTCTCCGAACGCGGAGACCGCTGCCTGGGTCCCTGGAATGTATTTTCCTATACGTTCCGAAATGTGGAGGACAGCAGTGATATGAGCTGGCTCCTGGGAAAAGGTGTCTGTATCATATGCAGCGTGGCGATGTGCGCTGCATTGCCAGTGATATTAAAGAAAAGAGGGTAAGAGGATGAGTATTCAGATCAAAAATCTGACTGTGACTTTTAAAAACGGAGTAACTGCCATCGATCATGGAAATCTGGAGATCCCCCATGGAATCTTCGGACTGCTCGGAGAAAACGGCGCCGGTAAGACAACGCTCATGCGGGTACTGACGACCATACTGACGCCCTCCGGAGGTACAGTGATGCTGGACGGAATTCCTTATGAAGAGAGGAATTATGAGACCATACAAAAAAAGATCGGATATCTGCCGCAGGAGATCGATCTATATCCCGGTCTGACGGTACAGGAATGTCTGGAATATATGGGAGACTTGTCGGGAATTCCCCGGAGGATCTGCAGAAAGAGGATCACATATTATCTGGAAAAGACGAGCCTGACGAAACACCGTAGAAAGAAGATGAGGCAGCTGTCTGGCGGAATGAAACGCAGGGTCGGACTGATCCAGGCGCTTCTTGGCGAGCCGGAATTTCTGATCATCGACGAACCGACCACTGGACTGGATCCGGAGGAGCGTATCCGGATTCGGAATCTCCTTGTGGATTTTTCCGAAAACCGTACGATTCTGTTTTCCACGCATGTGGTGGAAGATCTGGCGGCCACCTGCAGCAGGCTCGCAGTCATGAAAAAGGGACAGTTTCTGTATGCGGGAGGCGTGCAGGAATTGGTGGATCAGGCAAAGGGGCATGTGTGGAGCTGTATGACCTCCGATCCTGTGAAAGCGCAGGAGGTGGAACAGAGGTATCTCGTCTCTGCCAAACAGTACACAGAAGGCGGAATCCAGATACGGATCCTGAGCAGGGAACGGCCACATATATCCTGTCGGCCGGAGCAAGCCACACTGGAGGATGCGTATATTTATTTGACGAATCAGTAAGTGCAGTTTGTTTTAAGTGCGGATAAAGGATAAATGACAAATATACTTGTAAAGGGGCTGTGCTATATAGTAAAATAAGAAAAAAACAGAAGGAACGTGTTTGTTATGAGAAGTATTTCAGCAGAGGAAGCAATCAAAAAACTAAAGACAGGCAATGAAACATACCTGGAATCCAAAACCGGGACAGGAGACATCTCTCCCCAGAGGCGCGAGGATACATGTCAGAATGGTCAACATCCGTATGCGATCATTATTGGATGCTCTGATTCAAGAGCAATTCCGGAAAGTATTTTTTCGGCAGGTATCGGCGATCTGTTCGTGATCCGTGTTGCAGGGAATGTAATCGATGAACATCAGCTTGGCAGCATCGAGTACGCGACGGGACATCTTGGATGCAGGCTTATTGTGGTTCTTGGACACGATCACTGCGGAGCAGTCGGAGCAGCACTCCATGATGATCCGCATGGCCATGTGAAAACGATCACGGATCAGATTAAGCGCGCAATTGGAGATGAGAAGGATGAACAGAAGGCAAGCTGTCTGAATGTGAAACAGAGCGTTTCCATGATCAAAGAAAGTATCAATCTGGGAGAGGATATAAAAGTAATGGGCGCAATGTATCATATTGAAGATGGAAGAGTCGATTTTGATATCTAAATGACATTTTGGTGACAGTGATATCACTGAGCGGGCTGGTCGGAAGCCCCTGGTCCACCGAACGGCGGGGAATTTCCCCGCCATTTTTATCATAGAGGATTACATATTTACGGCAAAAAAGTTAGTATCCTCCGCGTGATCTCTCCGGCTGTCTGCCCGTCTGCATGATCGGTTCCCTGAACATTCGTGGCAAAGAACCAGGTGTTGCGACTGGACTCCACATAGCCGATGAACCACCCGTTGATGCTCCTTCCATTGACGATGCCGGTGCCCGTCTTTCCAGATAAAATTGTGTCATCAGACTTGGAGAGCCTCAGCGCATCTTTTACTGCCTGCACATTTCTGTCCTCAAAGTGAAATTCATTGGTATAAAATTTTTTCAGCAGTTCCACCTGTTCCAGTGCAGAGA
>CAMWMT010000419.1 GCA_947175375.1 uncultured Clostridiaceae bacterium
GGCATCCAGCATCGGAAAATCCAGCCGGTGCAAAGATGCCTGTTTTTGTGCAGAGGCTGTCTGTGGAAAATGATAGAATGGGCGGGATACCAGTCCATACAGAACAGGCAGTGCGTAAAACAGCAGGACCAGTTTCCAGGGAACAGAAGCATATCCCAGCTTTAACAAACAGACATAATTAAGAAAGAATGCCGGACTCACATTATTGCAGAAACCCAGAAGATAGGAACCTTCTTCGGCGGAGATGTGCTGCTCCCGTACCAGGTCCGCGATCACTTTGGCGCCCATGGGAAAACCGCATAAAAATCCTAGAAGGACCGCATAGCAGCCGTCGTCCGAGATTCGGAACAGTTTCTTTAGAAGCGGCGCATAGACAGGATTCAGATACCGGAACATACCAGTACCAATCAGCAGGTTGGAAGCGATCATAAAGGGCAGAAGGGATGGCAGGACTGCCGTATACCACAAGCTCAGTCCGAGAGAGCATCCGGATGCGATCACATCCGGATGTAGGAACAGCAGAAGGAGCAGCGCAGGCATCAGAGGAAGGAAAAGTATCTTTTTCAAGGTGTCACCATATAATGAACTAATTCCCTACATTTTATGGGGCAAGCGGTGAAATATGAGTCTAAATCGGAAGATTGCGTGTTATCTGACAGTGATCCTGTTTCTGAGCTGCGTGGTACAGGGAGAGATTTTCTGGCTTGAGGACATTCTTGAGGATCAGATTCTTCCTGAACAGAATAAAGAGAGCGGGTTGGAAACCTATCGGGATACTTTGGAGCTGATGTGGGAGGAGCTGGTCTGGTTTCCTGTGCCGGAATCTGCTGTCAATGAGCAGGCAACAGTTGCATTTGAAAATAGCTGGATGGCAGAGCGGAATTATGGAGGAAAGAGAGGGCATGAGGGGACAGATCTCATGGCTTCCATTGATCAGGCAGGGTATTACCCGGTGGTCAGTATCACGGACGGAACGGTCGAGCAGGTGGGCTGGCTGGAAAAAGGAGGATACCGGATCGGGATTCGTTCCGGGAATGGAAATTACTACTATTATGCGCATCTGGCTTCTTATGTCAGAGAGTGGAAAGCCGGAGATGCGGTAGCGGCAGGGGATGTCCTTGGGTATATGGGCGATACCGGATACGGGCCGGAAGGAACGACGGGGCAGTTCCCGGTGCATCTGCATCTGGGTGTGTATGTGCCGCTGGGAGCGGATAAAGAGATGGCGGTGAATCCGTACTGGATGCTGAAATATCTGGAAAATTCGAAATTGACGTATTCTTATTAGACTGGGGATGTGGTATAATGTTACCAGCTGAAGTGAAGCGGAAGTTGATGACGTGCGCGGGCATCAGCGAGCTTCCTTGTGATATACTGTTTAGTAGGTCGCAAAGGGGACGCCGCTGCGGATACGAGAATGCCCACGCAGACCCGGGGCAACGCTCTGGCGAACTAATCGCTACTACGACTAAGGCGCTCGGGAGAGCCCTCGCGCCAAGTCTCCGTAAGCGCTGGATTTCGCCAGAGCTAAAAGCGCCCCTAAAGGGTCTGCTTAGGACATCCTCGTATCCGCAGCGGCTGACATCCTGTACTATATAAACGGCACAAAATTTTTACACACATAGATTTTGGAGGGTCTTTTTACAAAAAGAGAGGAAGCAGTATATGGAATTACCCGCATCTTTTGTTGAAAATATGGAGAAAATCTTGGGACCGGAGCTTCCAGAATATCTGGCAAGCTATGAGAAACCAAAGTTTATGGGACTTCGGGTGAATACGTCGAAGATATCCGTGGAAGAGTTTGAGCGGATTCAGCCTTTTCACAGCCTGAAAAAAGTGCCATGGATCTCTAATGGATATTATTATACAGAAGAGGATGCTCCTACAAAGCATCCCTATTATTATGCCGGACTTTACTATATTCAGGAGCCGAGCGCGATGACGCCGGCAAGCGTGCTTCCGGTGGAGGAAGGAGACCGGGTGCTGGATCTGTGTGCGGCTCCGGGAGGTAAGGCGACAGAGCTGGCGGCTAGATTGTCTCATACAGGGCTTTTGGTGGCAAATGATGCTAGTGCATCACGGACGAAGGCGCTCTTGAAAAATCTGGAGGTGTTCGGGATGCCGAATATCCTGATCACCAGTGAGATGGGAGACCGACTGAATCGGTATTTTCATGAATATTTTGATAAGATTCTGATTGATGCTCCCTGTTCAGGGGAAGGAATGTTCCGGAAGCAGGCGCATATGATTCCTGCTTGGGAAAAGCAGGGTCCGGAAGTATTTGCAAAAATGCAGCGTGAGATTCTGAATCAGGCAGCGGAGCTTTTAAAGCCTGGCGGGATGATGTTGTACTCTACTTGTACCTTTTCAGAGCTGGAGAATGAAGGAAGTGTAGATGGATTTTTAAAAGGGCATCCGGATTTTCAACTGGTGGATATTCCGTGGTATGAAGGCTTCTGTCATGGAAAGCCGGAGCTGGTGGGAAGCAGCTTTCCGCTGGAAAAATGTGTCAGGCTGTTTCCGCATAAGATCGATGGAGAGGGGCATTTTCTGGCACTTTTTAAGAAAGATGGAGAACAGAGGAAAGGGGAACCGGAACTGAAGAAACGGGTGCCGAAGCTTCCGACGGAGCTTCTCGATTTTCTTTCGGATGTGAGGATGCCCATAGAATTGTCACGGATTCAGGTGAAGGATACGAAGGTGTTTCTGATGCCGGATGGCATTGGGAACTGTCCGGGACTTCGCTTTCTGCGTTCGGGACTGTATATGGGGGAACTTTTGAAAAAAAGATTTGAACCCAGCCAGGCATTTGCCATGGTATTGAAGAAGGAGGAGTATGCGTCAGTCATTGATCTGCCGGTGTCGGATGAACGGGTTCTCCGTTATTTGAAGGGAGAGACAATCGAGGTGGAAGCATCGGAAAGCACGGGAAAGGATGGCTGGCAGTTGATCTGTGTGGACGGCTATCCGCTTGGATGGGGCAAGCTGATTCGTGGAACACTTCGTAATAAATATTTTTCCGGATGGAGGATGAACGCATGATGCGGCTGGACAAGTTCCTGTGTGAGACGGGCTTTGGTACCAGGAGTCAGGTGAAAGGTCTGCTGAAAAAAGGGCTGGTCACGGTTAATGGGGAACTGGCGAAGAAGCCGGAGCAGAAGGTTGACGAAGAGAAAGACTGTATCTGCTGCGGTGGGAAAGAAGCAGTCTATGCCCCTTTTCTCTATTTGATGCTGCAT
>CAMWMT010000420.1 GCA_947175375.1 uncultured Clostridiaceae bacterium
CGCCTGAACTGATGGAAGGTTTCATCAAGCGATATGAAGAACTGCCGATAAGCGAGATTTGGCTGGTGGATATTGAGGATGGTAAAGAAAAGCTGGAGATTGTAGGAAAATTGGCACAGCGTATGTGGGACGCCACACCTTATCCGGTGAAAGTCATTACTACTCTGAATCGAAGAGAAGCATTAAAAGATGCTGATTTTGTCACTACGCAATTTCGTGTCGGATTGCTGAATGCCAGGATCAAGGATGAACGTATTCCATTGCTTCACGGTATGCTTGGCCAGGAGACGAACGGAGCCGGCGGAATCTTCAAAGCGTTTCGGACCATTCCTGTTATGAAAGAGATCGTCGAGGATATGAAGGAGCTTTGTCCGGATGCATGGCTGATCAACTTCACCAATCCAAGCGGTATCATCACGGAAACGGTTATCAAGCATTTTGGCTGGAAAAAATGTATCGGCCTGTGCAATGTGCCTGTTATATCCATGATGAATGAACCAGGGGTTATCAATAAGGAAAGGTCGGAATTGAACTATCAGTTTGCCGGACTGAATCATTTTCACTGGCACAAAGTGACAGACAGCGAAGGAAATGATGTGACACCGCAGTTGATCGACCATATTAATGAGAAGAACGGCGGCACTCCGGTAAACATTTATCAGTCGCCATTTTCGCTGGAACTGCTGCATTCCATGAATCTTCTGCCGTGCGGCTATCACCGTTATTATTACAGCGAGCAGGAAATGCTCGAACACAGTATGGAAGAATTTCGTCAAAATGGCACCCGTGCAGAAAAGATGAAGGAAACAGAAGTTTCCCTTTTTGAAATCTATAAAAATCAGAATCTGAACAAAAAACCGGAAGAATTGTCAAAGCGTGGCGGTGCATACTACAGCGAAGCCGCATGCGAATGCATCAATGCAATCTATAATGACAAACGGGTACATATGGTAGTCAGTACACAGAATCATGGTGCGATTTCCTGTCTGGATCAGGATTCTATTGTTGAGGTTTCCTGTATCATTTCTGCAAAAGGAGCAAGTCCAATCGCTTGGGGAGAGATGGGACCTTTTGAAAAAGGACACCTGCAGATCATGAAGGCGATGGAAGAGTGTACCATTCAGGCAGCTTTAACCGGAGATTATGGAATGGCGCTGCAGGCATTTACATTGAATCCATTGGTTCAGCATGGTTCCGAAGCCATAACTGTTCTGAACGAACTGCTGATCGCCCATGAAAAATATCTTCCGCAGTTCAAAGAAAAAATCGATGAATTAAAGAAGCTAGGGGTTGCTTCTCAGGACCCCGTTGTGATGGAACTGATGAAAAACGGATATTAAAAACAAAAACTATACGAGGAGGAAGAACGGTAAATTGTCCGAAATCCTGCTATAGGCAGCGAATGACCGAATTTCGCAGTTCAGTTCTCATATTGCGCTTTAATATATGCTGGATGTTTTATTTGGCTGTATCCATAATAAAAACAGAACAGGAAATATGGAATGTCTGCATGAATCAATTGGGTTTATGGATGACAGGGAGATCGATTCATAAATATGATTGGTCTATAATGGAATTAAATTCCATAAGTATTTGTTTAGACAATACAGCGGGATATTGACAAGCCAGTCTTCTTTGCGATAGTCTGACATGGAAGTCCGGACAGAGATTTCAGGCTTGTATTTTTCCTGAAATACACGAAGACTTTTGGCGCGAAGATTTTCTTCTGCTTTTACTTCCAGTGGGATATACCCTGTCTCTGATTGTACCAGAAAATCAATCTCACAACGAGAATTTTCGGCAGAATAATAATATGGTATGATTTCTGCATCGGAAACCAGCTGCTGCAATACATACTGTTCTGTGAGAGCTCCTTTAAATTCTGTAAATAACTGATTTTTACTGATAACTGCCTGAAGGGGCAGGTCGCTTTTAGCCGCAAGAAGTCCCACATCATTCATGAATATTTTAAATGCGGAAAGTTCAGCATATACGTTTAAAGGAAGCCCTGGTTTTGATACCCGGTGTACTTTATGAATCAGTCCGCAGTCTGTGAGCCACTGGATCGCCAGTTCAAAGTCCTTCGCTCTGGCTCCTTCCCGGATCAGTCCATAGATAAATTTTTTGTTTTCTTTGGCAAGCTGTCCCGGGATGGAGTTCCATACCTGATTCAGTCTTGTTACCATCTTTCCATCTGCATGTTTTGAAAAATCCTGTTGGTAATAATCAAGCAGCATCCGCTGAATGTCTCTGGCCCGGTGATAATCTTTATTTTCTATAAAGTCCGAAAGAACTTCCGGCATGCCGCCAATGTAGTAATACTGACGCAGATGGTCTATATACTTTTCCTTCATAGCCGTGATCAGAGAATGATCCTCTCCCCTCAACAGATCACATAAGGCATTTTGACCGGCCGCCAGTAGATATTCGCGAAAATTCAAAGGATACAAAGTCATAAATGAAACTTTTCCGACAGGGAAAGAGGTACCCTGATGCATAGCGACACCAAGCAGGGAACCCGCCGCGATGATTGGATATTCCGGCGCGTTTTCGCAAAAGTATTTTAGAGATGTGAGGGCTCTGGGCGCTTCCTGAATCTCGTCGAAGATCAACAGTGTCGTTTGCGGTTTTATGGTTATACCAGTCTCTGCGCTGATTGCCAGAAGCAGACGTTCGATTTCAAGACTTCCCATAAAGACTTCTCGGATTCGGGAATTTTCGTCAAAGTTAATATAAGCAGTCTGCTCAAAATATCTTCGTCCAAATTCTTTCATCAGCCACGTCTTTCCCACCTGGCGTGCGCCACGGATGATCATTGGTTTTCTTCTTTTTTCATCTTTCCATTTTATCAGTTTCTGCATTGCAAAACGTTCCATAAGCAATTCCTCCTCTGTCTTTATTATATCCTGATTTTTGTTAAATTCAACATTAATATATACATATTTGTGCTGAAAATTACATTTTTATGTACATTAAAATATAATTTCAAACATGATGGGTGATTTTGTTATGAGATGATCATACACGGAATATGTCAAGGTATAGAAGAACATGGCGGAATTAAGGAAAATATGATACAGTAATCTTACTTGGGACAAAGAACGTTCAGCCGATGGAAAGCAGAGGAGAAAGTACAGCCTAAAGAAGGAGGAGAAGTTATGCAGCCGCAGACGAACAGCATCATCCGGGCCTTTACGCTGCTGGAGATTCTGAAAAAAGGGAGTGATGCGAAG
>CAMWMT010000421.1 GCA_947175375.1 uncultured Clostridiaceae bacterium
TTTGATATTTTCTTCTTCCGCCCGTTTCCGCTTCTGATACAGGAGCGCATCCACGGCACTGTTTCCGGTTGCTTCTTCGCCGGTTCCCAGGTTCGCGCTCTGCTGCATGTTTTTCAGATAGTCCCTGCTTTTTTCCAATTCCTCCTGCGCCAGCAAGCCAGACAGGGCAATGATATGGTTCTTCATATCATGCCGCAGGCGTTCGGACTGGCGGTACTGCTCTTCCAGCATCTCATAGACAGCGACTTGGGCATGATACTGGCTGCTTTTTCGCTGTTCCAGGCAGATTTTATTCATTCCAAAGAGGTAACAGGAGGCTGCGAACATGGACAGGGCAGTCAGGATACAGATTTCTCCATGGCTGAAAAGCTGGTCGTAATAGATACCCAATTCGGTGCTGCTCCTGACCAGAATGCCATTGCAGGCACCCCAGTTTGCAATGTCAATGACGGCTGTGATTCCCAGCAGCGGAGCCGCCAGGAGTATATGCCATCTTCCGGTTCTGCCGAAGAAAAGAATCTCAGGATTAAAGTGTGAGGCTGTCCAAAGGAGAACGAGGATGACAAGAGCGGTACGGATACAGAGGAACAGGATTGTTTCGTCTTCTCCCAGAACAGGTTCCGGGACTTGCTGCACGGTATGCAGAAAAAGGAGAGCCAGACATGACAGGAAGGATTCACAGAAATTTTCCGTCAGCGTCAGTACAGTAATCAGCACAGAGCCTGTCAACAGCTTTTTGGCTGCATGATCTTGAAAGAACCATAAGACAGTGCCCATGAACAGGAGATGTTTGAGCAGTACAAACAGAAGATAGGAAAAATGGAAAGTCCCGTAAGACATTCCGAACAGATTCAGGAGCATCAGGCCGAAGAACAGGCAAACCGGGAACAGCAGACGACCAGTTTTTTTGAACTCCAGTTGTTTTTTACAGAAAATGCTGACCGCCCGGACGCAGGCGGCCTGGCAGATCAGCAGAACGAGAAGGTAGGTTTGTATTTGACCAATCAGCAGCTTCACAGGATCCCTCCGTTTTTTCTCATACAGGCCAGCAGTTCCTGGCAGAATCCGTCGTACCGCCTCTTTGCGATGGGAATCCGTTCTCCGCTGTCGAGAAGAACCTCCTGCCGGTTGTAGGAAGCGACCTGGTTCAGATTGATGAGATAGCTTTTGTGACAGCGGAAGAAGCCTTTGTCCCGCAGGCGGTCTTCCAGAACATGGATCTGCTCGTAATAGGTAAAGATCTTCCCGGCTCCATGAACATCGATTCTTCGGCCGCGGATCTCAAAATAATAGATGTCATCCAGAAAGATTTTTTCGTGCTGCCGTTCCCGTCGGATGATCAGGTATTCCCGGGGATGTGTGGCGGTCTTTTGGACGGCTCTTTGAAGGACTGCCCGTAATTTCTGTTCCTCTAAAGGTTTCACCAGATAGTGGAAAGCCTCCACGTCATAGGCTTCCCACACATATTCCCTGCTGGAAGAGATGAAGATCAGGATTTTGTCAGATGCTTTCTGCCGGAAGAGGCGGGCGGTCTCCATCCCGTCCAGTCCCTGCATCAGAATATCGAGAAAGAGGATGTCAAAATGGTCATACTCCTGCAGGAGCGCTTCTCCATTGAAAAAACGGCGTATGATGCATGGGATGTCCCTTTCATCCAGAATTGCCTTTATTTTGTTTGACAGATTGCAGCATTCGATCATCTCATCATCACATACGGCGATGGACAGCATAAAAGTCACCTGCCTTTTTGAAGATTTACCTGATACATATATCGGCAGAAACAGAGCAGAAGTTTGCTGTCTGTCAGGAACGGGCGTTTTTATGTACTGAACGGGCGGAAATGGATAGAAAGCCTCTCACAGATCCACGGTCGTAGGCGACACCTGATCGAAGATGACCATTCCGTCAAAGGTATCTTCCGGAACAAGCTTCAGGGTACAGAATACCTTCAGGAACGTGAGACTCCCCACATTCAGGGTGGTGATCCGCTGTTTTTCCGACAGAATCGAATGCCAGCTGTCATCTTCCGCAGCTTTTGCCAGGTCAATATAATAGCGATTTCCTTCCATCTGGCCAGCCAGCGCATTTAGGTCATTTTCGTTTTTGACGATCTTTTCCGTAAAGCCCTCCGCCCCCTGGGAATTGAACATGGTGGTCGCTGCGTCGGTTCCGATGGCAAAATACTGGTCGCCTAATGTCTCTGACAATCGTTTGCCGAGGCAGTCATAGTAGGACGAGGCGTTGACCCTTCCGATATGCCCGTTGTGTCCGCTGAGAAAGAGGAGGCTGCCGTCGCCGTGCTCCAGAAACCATTCAATCTTTTCAGCCATATGGCCGTCACGCACCTGATTGTAGTCCTTGTCGGATTTGCGGATGTCACAGCAGTTATAGATGGAGCAGGCGCATTCCCGCGCGAAGGCAAAGGCTTCGCTTCCGAAGGCGGCTTCGATGTCGCTCCTGGCCTGATCCACCTCCTGGATTAGTTTTTGCACATCCGGCATGCCCTGGGCAAAGGCCTTTGTGCTGATGTCGTACATATCCGTGTCATTCAGAAATGCAAGCAGTTCTTCATACTCTGCGCATAAATCCGGATCGATCTGCCTCAGGATGTCAAACAGGTATTCTTTGCTGTTGTCTGCCGACTGCATATCCATTCCATAAAAATGCAGGTCTTTTCCCTCCGGAGCCGTCTCGTTATAGGCGCGCATCCAGTCCAGTAGCTGTTCCATCTCTTTTGTGCGGTAAATCCGAAATCCGGTCAGGGCGGCAGCGTCTTTTGCTGTGCCTTCTCCGCCGTGAATATAGGAATCTACTTTTAACGCATTTCCGAAATCACATTCCAGGATGAAGGTCTGGCAGCCATAATCCCGGACGAGTGTCTGAAATACCTCGGCTTTCAGCTCCTGATATTCTTTGACCCCATGACTGGCTTCTCCCAGGCCCACCACCTTCACCTGTTCCGGGATGGCGAGCGTATTGACATCCGGCTGTACAAGAGTCATATCGGGAACGGCAGTTTTGCCGCATCCTGTCAGCAGGAAGACCAGGCAGACAGCCATAATCAGGCTGCTTATCTTTTTGTAGTTCATCATCTGTTTTACCTCCATATTCCAAGAGTGATGACTCGCATGTCTCTGCGGTCAGTCTCTTTTATGGGGGCTGGCAGGAAACCTGGGCCCGGCTGTATGATAAGCAGCGCTGTGTGGATTGGAGCGGACAGTGAGTCGGTTT
>CAMWMT010000422.1 GCA_947175375.1 uncultured Clostridiaceae bacterium
GGAAGGAGCAGATCGACGGTTTTGACAATAAGCGGATGTTGTACCGGATGATTACCTGCCCCATTGACATTAAGGACAAGCAGGTGGTGGATCTCTGGCTTTCCTACTGTAAAAATTATACGGCGGATGTGTCCCTGGAGCGGCCCCGCCTGAACAGGGACAAACGCAAAGGAATCCAGCAGTACGAGACTTATTATAAGCAGCTGGATCTCTACTACCAGTTTTCCCACCGGATGCAGAAGAGTGTAGAGGAGGAGTGGCTGCAGGCAGAGCGGGATAAGACGGAGATGATGATCATGCGGTATCTGACCAAGGGGAAGACAAATTACATTGCCCGCTGCCGGTACTGCGGAAAACTGCTGCCGTTGGGATCGCCTTTTATGGTTTGTGACCGGTGTTTTCACCACGATAAACGCATGAACCGGTGAGCCTGTATCGTTGGTATAATCATACACAGCAACAGCCGGAGCGAAACTCTGCTCCGGCTGTTGCCGTGAATTACATTACATAAATATCACAATATCATGCACTTATAATTTCGAAATTTTCTCATACAGCGGCCGCATACATTGATATGCTTCGTCAAAGATTGGCTTTAACCTCTCATACTCATCTTGATGAGAAGGAACCGGCCGTACTTCTTCCTTAAATTCCAGGAACCGTTTTACTTCATCAAAGCTGCCAAAAACCCCCACGCCCACTCCGGCAATGACAGCCGCTCCAATGGAGGTTGCACCTTCTACGTTGTCCGGCATATGGAAATCTACATCCAGCACATCTGCCAGAATCTGGGATACTGCTTTTCCCCTGGCTCCCCCACCGGTCAGGGTCATACTCCTGATGTCTGCCTGCTTCCGGTAGGCTTGGAGGATCAATTCCATATTCATAGCCACTCCCTCAATTACTGCCCGCACATAGTCCCGTTTTTCATGCACCGGTTTGATGCCCAGAAAGGCAGCGCTGGTATCCGGATTCCATCTGGGGCTTCGCTCGCCCAGCAGATAGGGCAGGAAAATCAAATTCTTTGCTCCGGCTGGAGAACTTTCGATCATCCGTTCCAGATCTTCATAGGGAGCGCTATCGCATAAGGCTTCCCGGATATAGGAATAAGAGCTGCCTGCCGCCTGCATGGTTCCACAGGGCATGTATTTTCCCGGAATTACATGGGCAAAACAGAACAGGGTCTGCTCTTCGTCTATAAAAGGTTCGGAAGTAGTTCCGCCAATCCAGGCAGAGGTCCCGAAGGTCAGATAAAACTCACCGTCCTGGATGCAGGCCGCGCCTACCGCCGAGCAGGGACCGTCTCCGCCGCCGCAGACCACGGGTGTACCGGCTGGAAGGCCGATCTCTCCCGCCACACGCTCTTGAATACAGCCTGCGATATCGGTAGATTTTTTAAGCTCAGGCAGTTTGTCCTTTTCAATCCCGGCTGCATCCAGAATCTCTTTCGACCACTGGAGTTTCCGCAGATCCAGTGCCTGGGTTCCTGATGCGTCAGAATAATCGGTTACAAAATTCCCGGTAGCCCGGGCAATGATATAGTCTTTCGCCTGCAGCATCTTATAAGTTTTTTTATAATTCTCTGGCTCATTTTCTTTCAGCCACATCAGTTTTTCAATACTGTAGCTGGGGCTGACCCGGTGGCCGGTAATTTGGTAGATCCGCTTTGCGCCAAGCTTCTTTTCCAGTTCCTTTGCTTCTTTTACTGCCCGCTGATCTGCCCAGATCATGGCGTCCCGCAAGGGCACTCCATTCTTATCTACTACCAGACAGCCCTGCATCTGCGCGCTAAAGGACATGGCTGCCACGCGGGTAGGATCTTCCCCTTCCAGTACCGCTTTGGTGGCGTCACATACGGCGTCCCACCAGTTCTCCGGATCCTGCTCCGCGTAATTCCCATGAAAGAAATGTACATCATAGGAAACAGTAACACTGCGAACCAGTTTTCCTTTTGTAGTAAACAGCGTGGCTTTATTTCCGGATGTCCCCAGATCATGTGCGATTATTAGTTTTTCCAATGCGTATCGTCCCCTTTCCCATATCAGGTTTTTTGTGTGAAATGTATCATATTTTTGCTTCTTGGCATTTGTGCATTTTGTATTCGTTCATTTTATTTAGGAAGATTTCTTCCGGAAGACCCGCACGGGAAATTGCGTCCGAAAGTGATAACAGGTTATCACGAACTAAATCAAAGAGCATTTCAAGCCTTCCTTCTTTATGTCCTTCTTTAATCCCTTCCCTTTTAATCGTTTTTGCTTCGTATTCCAGAACCTTTCCGCCCATTATAGATTTGACTCCTTTCCTCACATTTTCATGCTTTTTTGCGATATGTTCCAGTACTTTCTTAGACATGTCAATCAGGGTGCATTTTGTATATTCGTCAATGATGTCTGCATTTACGAATTCCTCCAGAGTATTCATAATGTCCCTGTATTCTGATTTCAAGTATTCCATCCGTCCGAAATCTTTCTCGTAATCTTTGAAATGGCTTTCGTGGGAAAATATGTAAAATGGTATCAGAAACAGAAGCCGTTTCTCAAAGATTTGTTCTATTGTGTAATTCTTTATTTTCATGACCGGAATATCATATACCACCGTTCCGCCTGGTGTTAAAATCTCAATCTGCAGGCTGTCTGGCGTAGAAGCATTGCTGCGCAAGAACAATACCGCTGAATGAGGGAGAGTAACTGACAGGCGGTTCTTCTGTATATGTCTTTCATCCAGAGCGATTTGCGTATCATACTCAAAAAAACGGATTAACATACTCTGATCCGGACTGCTCTGACATTCCCAGTGATACTTTTTGACTTCCGATCCTAATATCTGGAAACTGGTATCTGTAATCCGCTCGTTTTCCGCCCCATCCTGCTGATTTAAAAAATGCTCGTTCGGAGAAAATATAATTTTTTCATTTCCCGTATAGTGTTCACAGAATACCTCATTTATAACGGGAATCATCAGACTGCTGCAGTCATTCAACAGTGTGCGGAACACATCATCATACGGTGTGTTGGCTTTTTTCATCAATCCTTCCTTTCCGCAGGTGCTTTCACAATCCTTAAGAAATGGAAGAGAACATTCCAAGTTTACTAAAAACCGTATCAGCACCTGCCAACATATCCAATTTGTTCTGGTGAAAATGTCAGCGAAATGCCAAGAATCCTGCCTGCTGGGAAGGAACTTCCACAGACACAGACAGAAAAAATTTTCACTTTTC
>CAMWMT010000423.1 GCA_947175375.1 uncultured Clostridiaceae bacterium
CCGGTAGATGGACTGGTCGTCATCCCCTACGATAAACAGATTGTCCTCTGGAGCCGCCAGGAGCTTTAAGATATCATACTGAAGTTGATTAATATCCTGAAACTCATCCACCAGCAGATACCGAAATTTCCGCTGCCAGGCGGACAGGATGTCCGGACGTTTCGTCAGAAGTTCCCACGTATACAGCAGCATGTCATCAAAGTCGAGGAGTCTTGCCCGCTGCTTCTTCTCTTCATATTCCGTATAGATCGTCCGAAAAATCTCTTCTGAACAGTTTTTGGAAAAATAATTTTCCAGCGGGATGCGCTCATTTTTCAGAAGACTGATCTCCGCCGAAATGCCGGACAGAAACTCACTCTCATCGTCCACATCCAGCCGAAGACGCTCCACCGTTTCCTTCAAATACTGGTATCGCACCTCATCCCGGATGATATTTCCCGCAGTAAATCCATAAGCCAACTTCAAGATACTGAAAAAGACCGCATGAAACGTACCAAAGGAGACATTGGTATGTTCCTCCCCCATGAGACGCAGATACCGCTCCTTCATCTCTGTAGCAGCCGCTTTTGTAAATGTAATGACGAGTATGGAAGACGCAGGAATTCCATATTTCTGCACCATATACTGTACTCTTTTTGTAACAACTGTGGTTTTGCCCGATCCCGGGCCTGCGAGGACCATTAGCGGTCCATCCTGATGACGGACCGCCATGCTCTGTGATTTTGTAAAAGAACTCATAGTCAGATCAGCTTAGTTTCTCAATTGCTTTTTTGATACGGGCAATGGACTCTTCCTTGCCGATGATCTCCAGGATCTCCGTTGCACCGCAGGGTGTCATCTGCTTGCCGGACGCTGCCGTGCGGATAGGCCACATGACATATCCGTTCTTATACCCTTTCTCCGCCACATAGGCGCTCAGCATCCCGTATAGAGCGTCGTTGCTGTAATCCTCCTGTGCCTCCAAAAGCGGAAGCACATCCTTCAGGACCGCAAGACTGGTCTCTGCGTTGGTCTTCATCTTCTTGTGGGTGTACATGGACACATCGTACTCCGGCACTTCCTCAAAGAAATCAATATGTCCCCTGATGTCCGGGAATACCTCGATCCGGGTCTTGACCATCTGAGCGATCTTCCGGAAATCATAATCCTTTGTGATAACTTCCTTCATGATCGGAAGCGCTTTCTCATAGAAGGCTTCAAAATCCATGGCCTTGATATATTCGCCGTTCATCCATTTTAATTTGCCGTAGTCAAAGACCGCCGGGGATTTGCTCATATGACGGTAGTCGAATTTATCCACCAGCTCCGCAAGGGACGCGATCTCCTGATTGTCCTCCGGGGACCAGCCGAGAAGCGCCACAAAATTCACCACTGCCTCAGTCAAAAATCCCTGTTCGATCAGATCTTCATAAGAAGAATGCCCGCACCGCTTGCTCAACTTCTTGTGCGTCTCATCCGTGATCAGCGGACAGTGGACATAGACCGGTACTTCCCAACCAAACGCCTCATAGAGACGATTATACTTGGGAGAAGAGGACAGGTATTCGTTACCCCGCACCACATGGGTGATCCCCATAAGATGATCGTCCACCACATTTGCAAAATTATAAGTAGGATATCCGTCGGATTTGATCAGGATCATATCATCCAGCTCTGCGTTGTCCACCGTGATATCTCCGTAGATCTCGTCATGGAACGTCGTCGTCCCGGTCTGTGGATTGTTCTGACGGATCACATAGGGTACGCCTGCTGCCAGTTTTGCCTCCACTTCCTCTTTTGACAAATGCAGGCAGTGCTTGTCATAGACACTGATCTCCTTGCCTGCCACCTCCTGCTTCAGGCTCTCCAGACGCTCCTTATCACAGAAGCAGTAATAAGCCTCACCCTTCTCGATAAGCTGCTTCGCGTACTCCAGATAGATGCCGGATGCCTGGCGCTCGCTCTGCACATAGGGGCCTACGCCGCCGTCCTTGTCCGGTCCCTCGTCATGGATCAGACCAGTCTTCTGAAGCGTGCGGTAGATGATATCCACAGCTCCCTCCACCAGACGCTCCTGATCCGTATCCTCAATGCGGAGCAGAAAATCCCCGCCCTCATGCTTTGCGATCAGATATGCATATAACGCCGTCCGAAGATTGCCCACGTGCATTCGCCCAGTGGGACTCGGCGCAAACCTTGTACGTACTTTTCCCATAATCATTCACTCCTCACTTTTCTGTAACAATCCGATTATATACGATTGTTCGTGCTTTTACAAGAAGAAGGGAGTAAAATTATCTCAGCATTTTTAAATTTCCGAGAGACCGATCTCAACCCTCATGCATCTAATCTATGTAAATACAAAAAAGCCGGCCGGCAGAAAGGACATTATGAAAAAAGAACAGTTGGGGCAGCTGATCATTGCATCCGAAGAAACTTTGTATCATGTGGCAAAATCACTGCTCGCCAGTGATGCCGACTGTGCGGATGCCATACAGGAAGCCATTGTAAAAGCATTTACAAATCTGCATACGCTGCGGCAGGATTCCTATGCAAAAACCTGGCTCATAAGAATACTGATCAACGAATGCTACACTCTTATGCGCAGGGAAAAGCGCCTGGTGTCGCTGGATGAATATCAGTATCCGGAATCTGCAAGAGAACCAGAGGACTACTCCGATCTCTATGAGGCAGTCCAAAAGCTTCCCGCGGATATCCGAATCTGTATCATCCTCTACTATCTGGAGGGGTACAGCATACGGGAGACCGCAGAGATTCTGAAAATCACGGAAAGCGCTGTCAAGAACCGCCTTGCCCGGGCACGGACCAGGATGCGCAGGGATCTGGAACAGGCAGCCACCACTTAAAAACGGAGGACAGACTATGAGATTTGAAGATTTGAAACAGGATTTTCCAAAAATGCCGGAGGAGATGCGTACGATGATAAAGAATGAAGTGGAAAGACAGTTAAAGATAGAACAGCCAAATCGCAGAAGCAAAAAGACCATGAGAAAAACACTCGCCTTGTCTCTGGCCGCCGCCATGCTGTGCGGGCTCACCGTATTCGCTGGAGCGGGTCTCTACCGGATGCAGCGTCAGCAGACCGGAGAACACGGAGTCAGCATCCAGATTGAAGCTACAGAAGAACATACGGAAGAAACACCTCTCGTGACCCCGAATGTGAAACTGGAAGTCGGTTATCTTCCGGAAGGCATGGTCCGGACAGAAC
>CAMWMT010000424.1 GCA_947175375.1 uncultured Clostridiaceae bacterium
TTCATCTTTCATAATATAGGATAATATATTACTATAATACAGTGACTTGAAAGTGAAATTATTTATATGAGGTGAGAGGAGAAGTTGTCAATGTGGACAAGAGCGGAATTGAAAGATAACGCAAAGAAGTTTTTTAAATTCAACTATTGGAAGATGGTGTTAGTTGCACTCGTGCTTACGATGGTAGGCGGAGGAGGATCTTCTGCCAGCAGCAGTTATACGCAAAGAACATCGAGTGATTACAGATACAGTTCCATGTCTTCTGCGGAAATGGCCGGATTTATTGTTGGTTTTATGGTAGTGATACTGGTAGTCATGGTGATCGGATTTGCGGTATCGGCTTTTCTGTTGAATCCGCTTGTAGTCGGGGCACAGCGTTTCTTTGTGGTCAGTCATTATCAGAAGGCGGAGCTGGGTGAATTGGGCTATGCTTTTTCCAATTCTTACATGAATGTGGTTAAGACCATGTTCTTAAAAGCATTATATGTTTTCTTATGGTCGTTACTGCTTGTGATACCCGGTATTATAAAAGGGTATGAATACCGTATGATTCCTTATATATTGGCGGAGAATCCGGGGATTGATACCAAAGAAGCTTTCGCTATGAGTAAGCAGATGATGGACGGCAATAAGTGGAATGCATTCGTGCTTGACCTGTCGTTCCTCGGCTGGATCATCTTAAGTGTGTTTACCTGCGGCATTCTGGCAGTCTTCTATGTGAATCCGTATATTTATATGACCGATGCAGAATTGTATGTGGCATTAAAAGAGATCACCTTCGGTAACGCGCCGACAGGGTATCAGAACGGAGCAGGATACCAGAACTATCAGCAAAGTCAAGGCTTTCAGAATTATCAGGGGTATCAGCCGAATCAGGGATATCAGGATTATCAGCCGAACCAGAACTATCAGCCGAATCAGGGCTGGCAGAACAGTCAGGGATATCAGAATGTTCCGAACAATCAGCAGGGACAGAATTACCAGAGTGGCACAGGCTATCAGGATATGAATCAGCAAAACAGCGGACAGCCCGATAATGTGCAGCAGGATGATAATTTCCAGATGTAATATTTTGATTGTGTACAGAGCGTAGTATGAAAAGTGTGCATATAGCGTTCATAGCAATATAATAACATGTGTAATGAAAAGCTTTGCCATCGACCGGCAGAGCTTTTTGTTATGAACGGCCGTTTTTATGTTATGAAAAGCTGTGGGGAGGTTCTTTTTTCCTTATGAAACCAGTAAAAATATCCGATAAATATATTGATAAAACGGATTTTACGCATGAAAGACAAGGAGGTTGCTATGCAGATCAGAGCAAAAGCGAATGAGAATCAGATTATTAACACCGCCGGTGCAGCGCGGGAAAGAGCCGCACAGAGAGAAGGAAAACAGTTCGGTAAGAATGGCAGGAAAAGTATCTTTGCGGGTGATCTGGGAGTGCAGCAGGACAGGATCTCGCTGCGCAGACAACGTGCTCAGAAGAAGGCATTGAAGATCGTGGGCGATGCATGGAACGGCGATAAGAAGATCGATCAGAATATAATGGAGGTCAGGGATAGGATCGCGCAGTTAAATGCCGAAAAGAAGGAAAATCTTGGTATTATAGCAGAAGGAGAAGCGCAGAAGGAAGCGATGCGGCAGCAATACGGAGTTGCTGCGGATTCACAGGAACAGAAAGAACTGGAACTGCTGGAGAGAGCGGCGGATGCAGAGCGTGAGTGTAATTTTGATCTGTTGACGGAGGATGAGTGGAAACAGGTTAAAGAGTTAAAGCAGAGGGAACTCAGTGAGGAAGATCAGGAGCTGCTTCGTAAGAAGGCTCTGTCGGAGGACCCTGCATCCAGTGTCCGGCTTACGGATGAAGAAAAGGAAAAGGTGGCACAGCTGGAGGCAAGGAAAGACAGACTTACGGAATATCAGGAACGCTGTCTTACGATCGATAAGTTCCAGGGCACCTATGAGATGAGAAACCAAAAGATCGATGCGGAACTCATGGGATGTCATGCGACGATTCGTGCGACTAAGCTGGAGCGTCTGAAATATCATGGAATGGTGGATGCGCAGAAGCAGGCTGATGAAGTGATGGAAGCCGCCGGTAAGGAGATCCTAGGAATGATGATCGACGAGGCCAAGGAGCACGTGGACGAGGAGCTGGAAGAGCCTCGTGAGGAAGCGAAAGAGAAGGCGGAGGAGAAAGCCGAAGAGGAAGAGAAGATCGAGGAAAGGAAAGAGCAAAAAGAGGAGCTGGAAGCACAGATTGATGCGGCTCATGAGCGCAGTGAGGAGCAGGAAGAACTGCGCAGGGAAGCGGAGGAACGTTCCAGAGAAGATGCGGATCTATTGGAGACTATGATAGATGCCGGCGTGGGCAATGTGGGCAATGTTTCCGATATCCAGTCCGAGATCAAGACTATGCTTCACAAGATGAAGCTGTTGGAAGAGGATCTGAAGGGAAGTACGGTGGACGATCAGCTTTAGGATGGATATGCTCTGTTTGTGACAAAAATATATTGTTTCGTGACATATCAAAGAATAAAATTCATATGTATGCCGATATAATATCAGGATGGTGAATTTTGCTTTCCTGCGCCGTGACATGTGAAGTACATGGGATCTGCGCATAAATTGCCGCAGATATGATAAGCGGCGGCAGGCTGAGGATATGAGGGAAACATGAGAATAGCGATTTGCGATGACGATGTAAGAGGGAGAGAAAGGATTCGCACCTTGCTTGAGAAGGAATTTTCTCAGGCGCAGACAAGAGAGTTTGATTCAGGGATGAAGTTATTAGAAAATGTTGAGGAAGGATGGCAGCCGGATATCGTGCTTCTGGACATTGCTATGGAGGGCATGGACGGCATGGAGACGGCGAGACGGCTTAAGGAGCGCTCGGATGCCATCCTGATTTTCGTGACAGGGGTGAAGGAGCAGGTTTTTCAGGCATTTGATGTAGGCGCGTTCCATTATTTGATGAAGCCCGTGGACCATAATAAAATGACAGATGTTCTGAAACGCGCTGTTCAGGAAGTGGAGAAGAGGCAGACGGCTCCCAGATATCTGTTGGTCAAGACGGAGGGAAGCCATCGAAGGGTTCCGGTGGAGGATATTCTCTATGTGGAGAACAGCGGACGCAAGGTGATCCTGCATATGAAGACAGGCTGTCTGGAATACTATGAACGGATGAATCATCTGGAAGAAGTGCTT
>CAMWMT010000425.1 GCA_947175375.1 uncultured Clostridiaceae bacterium
GATCCCAGGTGTGGATCTGGCATTCGCTGTGTATGAAGAAAAACAAAAATTATTATAAATATAGAACAATGACGGAAGAGAGGAAAAGCTGTGAAAAGAGTGATCACGTATGGCACATTTGATCTGCTTCACTATGGGCACATCAACCTTCTGCGCCGTGCAAAAGCGCAAGGAGATTATCTGATTGTTGCATTGTCAACGGATGAGTTTAACTGGAAGGAAAAGAAGAAAAGATGTTATTTTTCCTATGAGGAGCGGAAAATGCTTCTGGAGGCCATCCGTTATGTGGACCTGGTCATTCCGGAGAAGAGCTGGGAACAAAAGAGGACGGATGGCCATGAATATCATGTGGATACCTTTGTGATCGGAGACGACTGGGCAGGAAAATTCGATTTTCTGGAAGAAGAAGGCGCAGAGGTCCTGTATCTGCCTCGGACTCCCGAGATCAGTTCCACACAGATCAAAACAGATCTGAAGATAAAACAGTAACTATATAAAACAGCATTTTAATAAGGAGATTTATATGAATCCGGCATCTATTATGAAGCTCATGAGCGCCAAAAACCGGTTCACAGAGAACCACCCGAAATTTGCTGCATTTATCCGTGCAGTATTTTCAAAAGGGATAGAAGAAGGAACGATTATAGAGATACAGGTTACCAGGCCAGGTGAGAACCCGATGACATCCAACATTAAGGTGCAGCAGTCAGACCTGGAACTTATGAGAGAACTCCGGGAGCTGGTAAAGTAGAATCAGGAAGAATGCAGAGATCATGAAGGAATTATTAAGATTTCATTCGGGATTTTATGTTTTGTTTACGGATTTCCCATATTTTGTACACAATTCTCTGCTATAGTATAAGTATGAAAGTTCTACCGGAGTTTTTCATTCCAGAAGCAGAGTGAATGGTTTTGGTAACTTACTAATGAGGGCGATGGCCCGTCGGCGCGCAAGCGGACATCGTACCTCGACTAAAAACAATGGGGTTGTCAGGATTGCATTTTCTGACAACCCCTTTATTATTTGTCGAAATCAGACGATTGGGAAAAATCACTAAAAAAATGTATTTTGGGGTGTGAAAATGTAGCAGGATGTGATAAAATGATGTTATCATCAGAGAAGGATTCGGGCAAGGCTTTTATGGTCCGGACAGAGGAGAAGAATTATGGGGAAGAAGAAAGCGAAAAAAGCAGCAGAGCGGCCATGGTGTGCAGTGACCGATATGGATCAATATCTGTTTGGCGAAGGGACACATTATGAGATCTATAAGAAGCTGGGCGCTCATCCAGCGGAGGTAGACGGTGAGAAAGGAGTCTATTTTGCAGTATGGGCTCCGAATGCCAAAAATGTGCGTGTGGTCGGAGAATTTAACCAGTGGGGATCGGACGGATATAAGATGACCCGTCTGGAACCGCTTGGTATCTATGAAGTGTTTGTTCCGGAGCTGAAAGAAGGCAGCATGTACAAGTACCTGATCGAGACACAGTCAGGAGAATATCTGTATAAGGCGGACCCGTTTGCGTTTTATGCAGAGAAGCGTCCGGGAAATGCTTCCATCGTGGCAGATATTGATCATTTTACCTGGCATGATGCGAAATGGATGGAGAAGCGGAAGAGCTGGGATGGTCCAAGAGCCGCCATGTCCATCTATGAAGTGCATCCGGGTTCCTGGAGACGTCATCCTCATGAAGAGGGAGAAGACGGATATTATAATTACAGAGAATTTGCAGTGGAACTGGCGAAATATGTGAAGGATATGGGTTATACGCATGTGGAGCTGATAGGGATCGCAGAGCATCCCTTTGACGGTTCCTGGGGATATCAGGTGACCGGATATTTTGCGCCTACATCCAGACACGGATCACCGGCGGATTTCCAGTACTTGATCGATTATTTGCATAAGCATAATATCGGCGTGATCCTGGACTGGGTACCGGCGCATTTCCCGAGAGACGGTTACGGATTGGCGAATTTTGACGGGACGCCGCTCTGTGAACATCCGGACAGCCGCCGTGGAGAGCATCCGGACTGGGGGACAAAGATTTTCAATTATGAGAAATCAGAGGTCCGTAATTTCCTGATCGCCAACGCGCTGTACTGGCTTTCTCATTATCATATTGACGGCCTGCGCGTGGATGCAGTGGCGTCCATGCTCTATCTGGATTACGGCAAGAGAGACGGGCAGTGGCTGCCGAATAAGTACGGCGGAAACCAGAATCTGGAAGCGATCTGGTTCTTTAAGCATCTGAATTCCATTATTAAAGGCCGTAAGGACGGTTCCATGATCATCGCGGAGGAGTCTACCGCATGGCCGGGAGTGACGAAAGATCCGGAGGAAGATGGACTTGGCTTTACGTTCAAGTGGAACATGGGATGGATGAACGATTTCCTGGAATATATGAAGTTGGACCCGTATTTCCGGAAGGACAACCACAACAAGATGACCTTTGCCATGAGCTATGCTTGCAGTGAGAATTATATCCTGGTGTTGTCTCATGATGAAGTTGTGCATCTGAAATGTTCCATGCTGAATAAGATGCCGGGATATCTGGCTGACAAGTTTGCAAACCTGCGGGCAGGTTATGCGTTTATGTTTGGACATCCGGGCAAGAAGCTTCTGTTCATGGGTAATGAATTTGCCCAGCTTCAGGAGTGGAGTGAAGCGAGAGAGCTGGACTGGTTCCTCTTAAAAGAGGACAGGCATCAACAGATGCAGAACTATGTAAAGGCGTTGCTTCATATATATAAGAAGTATCGCTGCCTGTATGAGCAGGATGACAGCTGGGACGGATTCCAGTGGATCAATGCGGATGACTGCTTCCGCAGCATCTTCAGTTTTGTACGCCTCAGTAAGACGAAGCGGAAGAATCTTCTGTTTGTCATGAACTTTACGCCCATGGAGCGTCTGGATTACCGGGTAGGCGTTCCAAGGAAGAAGAAGTATAAACTGATTCTGGATGGTGACGCTGAAGAGTTCGGCGGCAACGGTCGGAAGAAACCGGAAACATACGAGGCGAAAAAAGGTGAGTGTGATGGACAGAAGTTCTATGTAGAATATCCGTTGTCACCGTATGGTGTCGCTGTATTTGAATTTTAAACGCCAGAATGGGATTGTCGGAAAGTGAAGCCCCGGCTGTATGATAAGCGCTTGTATGGAGTGTATCGGACAGAGAACAGGTTT
>CAMWMT010000426.1 GCA_947175375.1 uncultured Clostridiaceae bacterium
GTTCGTATCTTTCGGAAGCACGATCGCCACCTGGAATCCGTTGTCCCCCACACTGCAGGGCGCATAGTGGAGTGTTGTAGCATAAATCTCCACTGCAGTCCCTTTCGGAAGCAGAAATGCCTCCACCAATGACGTATCATAGGTAAAGTTATCGGTAATATCCTGCTGCGCTCCTACCAGCAAGATCGCATCGGTCCCTGCCACATTGATCTCCGAAGACCGGTGATACTCCAACGCATTGAGCAGATAATTCCTGCCGTTGCAGTATCCGATCTGGATCGGCAATTCTCCATAAGACTTTGTCTGAAGCTCCGCAAAAACCGGAAGCGCCTCCAGCTCTGCTACGGACGGCTCATATACCACATCCTCCGGAAGTGGCGTCTTTGCATTCAGCACCTCTACCAATCCAGAAAAGTCAATATTCCGAACCACTTTGCCATATCTGCGGAATGCAGGATCTGTAACTTTCCTGATCTCCATGAATATTATCCTCCTGTTATCTGATGATCTCAAACAATGGCTTACATGCCGGATAGATCTCCTTAAACTGCTGGTACCGCTCTTCATACTTAGCCGCGATCTCTGGTGTCGGCTCAACTGTATCAACGACCTTCACCAGCTTCGCTGCCGCCGCTTCCACGCTCTCATACTCTCCACATGCCACAGCCGCCAGTATAGCTCCGCCCAGGGCAGGTCCTTCTTCGCTTTCGATCACATCTACCTTGATGTTCATGACGTTGGCAATGATCTTCTTCCACAGCGGACTCTTTGCTCCGCCGCCGCAGATCTTGGTCCGCTCGATCTGAATGCCCAGAGATTTCGCTACCTCAAAGGAATCCCGCAGAGCGAAGGCCACGCCTTCCAAAACCGCCTGTGTCATGTCTGCACGTGTGGTATCCATGGTCATCCCGATAAAGGTTCCTCTTGCATTCGGGTTGTTGTGAGGTGAACGCTCTCCCATCAGGTATGGCAGGAAATATACATGATTCTCACCCAGCTTCCCGATGGATGCCTGCTCCGTGGCATAATCTTTCGTACCAATGATCTCGTCCATCCACCACTTGTTGCAGGATGCAGCGCTCAACATGCAGCCCATCAAATGATAGTGTCCATCCGCATGAGCAAACGCATGCAAGGCATTGTATCTGTCCACGCCAAATTTTTCAGAAGAGATGAAGATCGTTCCGCTGGTTCCCAGAGAAATGTTGCACATGCCATCACCGACCGTACCAGTTCCCACAGCCGCTGCTGCATTGTCCCCGGCTCCCGCCACGACCTTTACCATGTCAGGAATATCCAGTTCTGCTGCGATCTCAGGAAGAACATTTCCAACCGTCTCATAGGACTCATAGATCTTCGCCATCTGCTCTTCCCGGATGCCGCAGATATCCAGCATCTCTTTCGACCAGCAGCGGTTCTTCACATCAAAGACCAGCATACCGGAAGCATCGGATACGTCTGTACAGTGTACCCCGGATAATTTATATGCGATATAATCCTTTGGCAGCATGATCTTTTGGATCCTGGCAAAATTCTCCGGCTCCTTATTTCTAACCCACAGGATCTTCGGCGCAGTGAAGCCGGTAAAGGAAATGTTCGCCGTATACTCAGAAAGCTTTTCCTTTCCAATGACATTGTTCAGATAATCACATTCTTCATAGGTACGGCCATCATTCCACAGAAGCGCCGGACGGAGCACCTGATCCTTTTCATCCAGGATCACAAGCCCGTGCATCTGACCTCCAAAACTGATACCTGCCACCTTGCTTCTGTCACAGTCAGACAGCAGTTCCTTCAGACCCTCCATAGTCTCCCTAAACCAGTCCTCCGGATTCTGTTCCGACCAGCCTGGATTCGGGAAATAAATGGGATATTCCCGGGATACGATCTTCTGGATCTTTCCTTCCCCATCCATCAAAAGCAGTTTCACTGCAGAAGTTCCCAGATCTACTCCAATATAGAGCATACATATGTCCTCCTTTTCCATTCGTTTCTATCCATACGTGCACGTGCACGTTCTTTTGTTTATATTACCTCTTTTAGATCAAACTTTCAACATATTGATGTGACTTTTCCGTAGTTTCTCTAATTTTTGTGAATTGTGCCTAATTTTTTATCTGTTTTACATATAAAAAGAACCATTTCTTGTCTAACATCCACAAAAAAAGATCCTTCCAAAGATCCAAAAAAGTGCACGTGCACGTTCAGAATGATTGACAGTTTGCTTTATTTCCTGTATTGTCAATACAACAACTTTTACTGCTTTCAGTGGTGGGGCTGTCGGGAAACTCAGCCCCGGCTGTATGATAAGCGCTCGTATGAAGTGAATCGGACAGCGCCGCTTATCATACAGCCGGGATTGCATTTTCCGACAACCCTCGCTGGCAGCATACAAGGAGGTATGCGATGACTACGATCAAGGATATCGCAGATCTGGCGGGAGTTTCCCGGGGAACTGTGGACAGAGTATTGAATCATCGGGGCGCCGTAAGCGCTCAGACGGCAGAGAAGGTCATGGAGATCGTCCGTACTCTGGATTACCGTCCCAATAAGGCGGGAACCGCTCTGGCTGCTCAGAAGAAGAAATACAAGATCGGTGTGATTCTTTTCAGCGAGCATAATCCTTTTTTTGACGAAGTGATGGAAGGCGTACGAGAAAAGGCTTCGGAGCTGCAGGATTACGGGATCACCACGATCACCAGGCGGGTGGATTTTGATGTAGAAGCACAGCTTCTCGCCATCGACGAACTGGTAGAAGCCGGCATTCACGGTCTGATGCTTGCTCCTTATAATCATATACTCATTCAGAAAAAGATCAACGAACTGGTCAGCGCACAGATCCCTGTAGTAACCGTAAACACGGACATCGACGGTTCCAGAAGGATGGCTTATGTAGGAAGTGATTATTTTCGGGGCGGCTGTACAGCAGCAGGGCTTTTTGCACTGATGACTACAGGCGACATAAAGCTTGGAATCATTACTGGTTCCTCCAAAGTACTGTGCCACACTGAACGGATCGCAGGACTGCAGCATACCTTGAAAGCATCCTATCCGCGCATCCGGGTCACGAACATTCTGAAAAACCATGATGACGAATTTGAAAGCTATACACTTACCAGGCAGATGCTGGACCGCCACCCGGACATGGAAGCCTTGTTCTTCGCTGCTGCAGGAGTCCAT
>CAMWMT010000427.1 GCA_947175375.1 uncultured Clostridiaceae bacterium
CTTCTATGGCGGTAAAAGGAGTACAGTTCGATGCTATGGGATCTGTCGGTCTGGTAATGTTGCTGGCAGGCACAGTGCTTTGCTTGTCTTTTGGCAACTCGCTGATTCCATTTGGCAGCCTGCCGAATTACCTCTGCATGATGCTGGCTGTCGCAGGTCTGATCATTCTGATCATAGATATTAAACAGAAGGGAAATGCTGCGATCATTCCGGCACCGGCTTTGAGGGACAAAAATACTTGTTGCTTTGCTGTTGCAAATGTTTTCAATAACTTCGCAGGTATGACGGTATTCTTCTTCATGCCTACCTACATACTCTACGTGCTGAATGGATCACCTACTCAGGCCAGTCTGGCTAATACATGCTTTGGCATCCTGGGTGTAGTCTTAAGCGCCATGTTTGGAAGGATGATAGGGAAAGCAGGAACAGCCCGAACGGTCGGCGTCATGGGTAATGTCGTGAGGGTCATTGTTGTTATGGCCATGGCTTTCGTCCTGAATCCTTCCACTTCTCTGCTATTGGTATATGCGCTGATGTTTGTGGGCGGTATATTCAACAGCTCTATGAGCGTTACATTTTCTGCCGGCCCCCAGGTACAGCTTAGACCGGAGATTCGTGTGGCGGGCAATTCTGTGATTCAGACTATGCAGAACATTGGATCTATGATGGGAACCGTCGTATGTACCATGCTGATGGCAATCTTTGGCGTAGCGGATGGATTTAAGATCGGGCTGTATGTGGCTGCTGCCATGGGTGTTGTAACGATGGTCTGTCTGCTGCCACTTAAGACTCTTGAGCAGCAGGGGATCACGAACAACTGAAAATGTATACTGTAGTTTAAAGATGAAAGGAGAAAGAAAATGCCTAATGAAACGGTAACTAAAAAGAACGGACCGGCTGACGGCTATCCCTGTGTGGGAGAGAGCTGTATTCATTGTGGTCTCTGTGCCAGAAACTGTCCTGCAGGCGCTTTACAGGTGGATCGGGAGCAAAAGAGCTGGAAGCTGGAAAGGGCTCTGTGTATTCAGTGCGGCACCTGTATGGAGAAATGTCCCAAGGATGCGATCGAGATGCTGCCTGCCAAAAAGAAACCATTGGCAGCCAAAGCGAAAAAGTCCTTTGCCCTGCCCCTTGAAGTACCTCTGACCAAAGGCGTACTGCAGGTAGACCAGGAAATGTGCATCGGCTGTATGGTCTGTGTACAGACGTGTGCCCTGACGAATTATGGTGTGGGATCCTTTGAACTGTCCAATATGCGGATGATGTCCCATAACCGATATGATTTTGATTCCTATGCCGTTCCCTGTGAGCAGTGTACGGATCCCCAATGCATGCGTTACTGTCCGTGCAACGCCATCTCGGTAGATAAAGTGACAGGAGCAAGAGTCATCGACCAGAAACTTTGTATTGGATGTCAGGAATGTATCCGGCACTGCCCGATGGATCCGCCCAGGATCACTTATAACCCGGAGACGAAAAAAGCCGGGAAATGCACCCTTTGCGGCGGAAATCCCCAGTGTGTAGCAGCTTGTCCTACGGGTGCGCTGACATATTATACCAATCCTGATGGAATTAAGACAGGCTATACACAGCCGGAAGGGAGTTTTGACCATGTCTAAAGAATACGGATATGCAGGTATGATCCTGAAAGTGGATCTGACGACAAAAGAGATCGAATACATACCCAGTTCCAGATACTTGCCGGAATATTTTGGCGGCAGAGGCCTTCTGGCGAAACTGTATTGGGATTTTATTCCGGCAGATATTGACGGTTTTGATTCCAGAAACTGCCTGATCTTTACTACCGGCCCGCTGACGGGTACTGGTGCCAACCAGACTGCCACTGGTATCTGCGGCAGTAAAGCGCCCATGTTCCGCAGAGCCAGCTATTATGTATCCACCTGCGGAGGGGCCTGGCCTTTTGAAATGAAATACGCAGGTTTTGATGCCTTCATCATCACCGGCGAGTCCGATACACCGGTGTATCTGTGGATCAACGACGGCAAATGTGAGATCCGGGATGCGGCATTTCTTAAAGGCAAGACTACCCGGCATACTGCGGAAGATCTCCGTAAGATTCATGGCCAGAAGGCTCAGATTGCCTGTATCGGACCTGCCGGAGAAAATAAAGTCATCATGGCTTCCATCGCCACTGATTCCAATACCGGCTTCTCTCAGGCCGGCCACGGCGCGGTCATGGGCGGCAAGAATCTGAAGGCCATCTGCGTACGGGGAACCGGCAGTATCAAGGTGGCTGAACCTATGAAAGTGATTGAGATCAACGAGAAGGCACGTAAAGTAGTTTCCGGCAAACATGGCGAGGTACGCGTCATCAACGGTAAGGAACAGGTCACTGTAAGAAAACCAGGTTCTTCCTACTATATGGATCTGTGCTGTCCCACTGTTACCGATACAGAGGCAAAACGCGATCTGAAGATGGGCACGATCAGACAGCGTCAGACGGGGTGTCCAGGCTGTAATATAGGCTGCAAGACCAAGAGGAAATATGTGGATGGTTCACTGCCTGTGGGCATTGTAGACTGTGCAGGTGCGATTGACTGGGCGGACGCCGGTACGGAGTACTATCAAAACAAGCCGGATAACAGGCTGACCTGGGAATTTAATATGATCAATGATGATCTGGGACTGGATATCTTTGCCACCGGCACCCAGCATTTTAAGAGACCTTACGGTAAGATTCCTGTCTGCCCCTCCTATGCTACGGCGCTCGATATGTGGTATCAGGCATATTGTGAGGGAATATTGACAGAGGAGAATACAGGACTGGCCTGGGGAGATTTCGGAAGCAGAGAGTTCATGCTGGACTGGGTCTACAGTATCGCTTACCGAAAGAACTTCGGCGATATCATTGCAAACGGTATGCTCTATGCCATTGATTATGTGGCTTCTCATGAGGAATTCGGTCCAAATCGTGACAGGATTATAGAGATGGGGCAGCGTCAGTTTCCAAAACCAGGACCCTTTGGCGGCATTAACCGGCATCAGCTCCACGGTTATGGACCTGCGTTCTTTGGTATGGCCGAGATACCTTTTACACTGCCTATGCCCATCACTTCTTTGTATTGTGCGACCAATGTGAAGCGTGGCAAGGAACCCAATGTATATATGCAGCCAAATGCGGAAGTCCATAAAAAGCTATAT
>CAMWMT010000428.1 GCA_947175375.1 uncultured Clostridiaceae bacterium
ACATATGGGAGTAATGCTCCATAGTATACATGGTAAGAGTTGAAAAGGCTCTTGCCATTAGTTTTTTGATAGATAATGGAAATGTAGGTAAACGGTAGATAGGTCGTATACGGTAGATAGTGCGTACCTCGACTGACATGGAGAAAGATGCGACAATAGACTATATTCCTATTATTAGTATCAAAAGTTCAGTCTCAACTTTTGATACCGCCATACGGAGGTAAGTCTATGAGTTCAGAAACATCTATGGTAGCTGCAGATTTCCGTCTTCAGGAATGGGCTGCCCAGATCAGGGAATGCCAGAGCCGCCCGGCTGGCATGAGCGTTGTCGGCTGGTGTGCCTGCCACGGTATCACAAAAGCGAATTATTATTACCGGCTTCGCCGTGTAAGAGAAGCCTGCCTTGAAACCATTCAGGGGGAAATACCTGTACAGCAGATGGTTCCTGTACAGCCCAGTCTCCTGCAACAGCAGGAACAGGAAGTCCGCAATACGCAGCCAGGGCTGGATATTTCCATAAAGGGGCTCTGTATCCATGTAACAGGATCCACACCCATGACACTCCTGACAGAGGTCCTTAAGGCGGTGCAGCATGCTGAATGATGCGGTCTGTTTTAAAGCGGTCTATATCGTCTGCGGATACACCGACCTGCGTTCAGGAATGGACCGGCTTGCGGCACTGGTGGAAGCGCAGACCGGTAACAGGCCTTATGTACCGGATACCCTTTATCTTTTCTGCGGCCGACGGGCAGACCGCATCAAAGGGCTTGTATGGGAAGGGGACGGATGGCTCCTGCTGTATAAGAGACTGTCAGAAAGCCGTTTCCAATGGCCGCGCAGTCCGGAAGAAGTGCATTCCCTGACGCAGCAGCAGTTCCGCTGGCTGATGGAAGGGCTGACGATCACCCCGAAGAAGTCTGTCAGGCCGGTGGAGCCACCGGAATATATGGGGTGACTTTGTGCAAAACAGAGAAATTTCCAGGTGGTTTTACTGCTTTTTGGGCTGCCACACCTCGGCAGTATAAGGCCGGGCATATACACCTGAAAGATGGCTCTGGAGGAGGACACACAGGCCGGCCTCATGGAAAACCGCCGTAAAAAACCGGCCCGATAAAAGCCATATCCACAGCGAAAAGCATGGGCATTATGACGAATGCCGGGAACAGTCCGGTTCGCAAAACCTGCGGGATTCTGGTATAATAGAGGCATATGGATACCGGGAGGCAGCGGCATGGCATTGAACTATACGGAAGAAAAACTGAACAGTCTTGACAAGGAAACAATCATCCAGCTGTTCCTGTCACAGCAGGAGCAGCTTACGAATATCGACTGTACACTCCAGTTGGTGCTGGAGCAGGTGGCAGATTTAAAAAGGCACCGTTTCGACAGGTCATCAGAGAAGCATGAGACCGAAGACCAAATCTCCTTTATGGAAGTGGATGGGAAGATCGTATTCTTTAACGAATCAGAAGCCGTTGCTGCCGAAGCGTCCGGGGAAGACCCGGAGGCTGCCCCCCGCCGGAAACCAAAGAAGAAGCAGGGGAAACGGGAAGACGATCTGGAGGGACTGCCGGTCGTTGTGATCGAGCATTCCCTGACGCAGGAGGAGCTGACGGCCCTGTTCGGAGAGGAAGGCTTTAAACAGCTTCCGGATGAAGTGTACCGCAGATACGGTTTTACCCCGGCAAAAGTCGAAGTGGAGGAACACCATGTAAAGGTATATGCCGGAAAGAAAACGGATGAGATCGTCCGGGCGCCGCATCCGTGGAGCCTGTTAAGGGGCAGCCTCGTGTCTCCTTCTCTGGAAGCGGCCGTGATGAACGCCAAATACGTCAATGCGGTGCCGCTTTACCGCCAGGAGCAGGAGTTTTTACGTTACGGCCTGCATATTTCCAGACAGAACATGGCGAACTGGACGATCCAGTGCGCCGACCGTTATCTTGCCGTCCTCTATGATTATCTGCATGAAAAACTGTACGGCTATCATGTGCTGCAGGCAGACGAAACGCCCGTGCTGGTAAACAAGGACGGCCGTCCTGCCGGGAGTAAGAGCTATATGTGGGTCTACCGCACCGGAAAGATGTATACGGACCGTCAGATCGTTCTGTATGAATACCAGCGGACGCGCAATGCCAGCCACCCCAGGGAATTCCTGAAGGATTTCAGCGGGATATGTGTCACGGATGGATATCAGGTATATCACACGGTCGAAATGGAAAGGGAGGACCTGAAGATCGCTGGATGCTGGTCCCATGCGAGGAGGCGTTTTGATGAAGCGGTAAAGGCGCTGCCCAAAGCAAAGCAGAAGGACAGCCGCGCCTACCTTGCGCTGACCATGATCCAGGCGGTCTACCGGGAGGAAAAACAGCTGAAGGGACTTCCCGCACAGGAACGGCAGAACCGCCGCCAGTTAAGCGTCAGGCCTCTGGTGGAGGCTTATTTCACGTGGGTGCGTGAAAATCTTCCGAAAGTACCGCAGAAAAGCAAGACATGGGAGGGCTTCAACTATTCTCTTAATCAGGAAAAATACCTGAAAGTATTTCTGGATGACGGTGAAGTCCCGATGGATAATAATGCAGCGGAACAGTCCATCCGTGGATTCTGTATCGGGAAGAAGAACTGGGTCATGATCGATACCGTTGCCGGAGCCAGGTCCAGCGCGGTCATCTACAGCATTGCGGAAACCGCAAAAGCAAACGGTCTGAAACCGTATGATTATTTTGAATACCTGCTTACCGAGATACCGAAACATCTGGATGATACGGACCGCGCCTTTCTGGATGATCTGCTCCCCTGGTCACCGAACCTGCCTGCGAACTGCCGGAAGGCCGGTAAGGATGAAGTGAAATAAGACTGGAGCAAATCTGTTTCTATCATACAGGTTTGCTCCAGTTTTGTATAGGTACACACTATCTACCGTTTACGATTAGTTGCTGTTTTGTCAAAAGGAGATACAAAAGCTGAATTAAACCAGGCGATTGGTCAGATGGAGAATCAGTTACGGCAGATAAAGTTAAAGGCTAAGATTGATAGAAGACATTTAAACAGGGAAATCAATGATGCACTGAGGAATGTGTCTGCAAGGGAAATTAATCTTAACATCAACAGCAACGGAGCAAGACTGAATGCACAGATCAGAAGGAT
>CAMWMT010000429.1 GCA_947175375.1 uncultured Clostridiaceae bacterium
ACATCCGCATTTTCCGCACACAACGCATCAAAATCCACCTCAATAGGCGCTGCTGATGACAGGTTCGATGCCGTATCTTCCCCTTCTTGCACCTTGACGGTATACTGTCCCGATGCCTGACTGTACAGTTCTTCACTGATCCGATACTCCCGCTGTACATACAGGATGACAGCCATCGAGGAGAGAAATATCACCAGGAGCACTGCCATTATGATCCGTCTGATCTTCTTTCCCATATCAGTTCCCTGTCCGTCCTTCGTCTTCTCTCATTTCTCTGCTTAGGTATTCATGCAGCATCCTTATCAACTCCAGAGAGCTTCTGAATGCAATACTCTCCTGCTTCCGATCCACCCGAACAGTCAATCTTCCTTGCATACTCGTGTGTCGACGATAAACAACCTGTATGGTAAAGGTTACTTTTTCGCCTAACAGACCCGCTGCGTTTCCTGATACCGGAGCGGTCTGAGAATTTTCCTGTTTCCAGAATATATACGGCGTCTGATAGAGACAACGATGCCCGGATTCCGCATCCTGTCCGCTGTCCATGAGATCCTCCATGATCAGCAGCATCTGATCCAGACCGCAGAATTCATATTTTTTTCTGTCAGGCAGAGTTATGAACGTTCCCCTAGGTACGCAATCCTTGTAAGACCGGATATGGACCAGAATAAGCAGGCCGACCTCAGTATGTATGCGCTCCATATGCTCCGACCCGTTTTTCACTACCGTGATCGAACTCATCTTGTTATCTCCTTCTTCGTTCTCTTATCCTTCCCGCAAGCATATTGAACATGGCCCCACATGCCGCGAAGCAGATCACATAGGCTTTTCCCATGGAACTGGTATACAGCACCATCAGCTGCCCCAACATGGGATAATGTGCTGCCACCCTGCCGATTAGTGCTTCGTAGTCGATATCGTTCATGTCCTCCTGGGCATTCGCGTCTCCCCTGGTCACGAACGAGCCTTCCACTATTTTATTTTTCACAACTCTATGAGCGATCACGGAATTGTTGCTCCAGAAGGCGATCACGTCCCCTTCCTGCACTTCCTCCGGTGCCGCCTCTTCCACATAGATCACACTTCCCACCGGGATCTCCGGCTCCATGCTGCCGCTGACCACGTTGTAGATCTCATATCCCATAAAACGCGGCACTGTCACGGGCACGCAAGAGAGGATCACGCTCAGCAGGATCAGTGTCCCAACAATATTGCAAAGGGCGGGAATAAACTTCCCTCCCTTTGCTGAATCCTTACTCATCTTTTTCCTTCTTCCGCTTTCCAAATCCAAAGAACCTCACTACGGAGCCTGCGATCAACGCCAGTGCGGATACGATACCGACCTTTGCTGATGTGGGAACCGCCAGGAGCTTCGCGAAATCCGTAGGCGCTTTGGAACCATCACCGAGGATGTTCGAACCATTCCCCAGAGGTACTTCTTCATCATCGACTGACTGGATATCTGCAGGTCCCAGCGGAACATCTCCGTCCGGAGCTGCTACTGCTCCACCATCTCCAGCTCCACCAGCCGCTCCTCCGGCACCGCCGGCTGCTCCTCCAGCTCCACCTGCTGCAGCGCCTCCGGCTCCTGCTCCTCCAGCTGCAGCATCATCCGTACCACCCGGTACTACCACAGTCCCATCATCAATGGTCGTGGTTGTGACAGTCGTCTCGCCTGGTGTAACGGTTGTCGTTGTGGTCGTCGTCCCACCGGTCGCACGCCTGTATACGAATGTGAATACGTTGTCAGCCGCATTCTCGCTCAGCCTACCGATTAGGTTGTATGCCTGCGGCTCATAGCCTTCAATATATAGATAGGAGACCACTGGACGATCGCCCACATTGCCGTAATAGGTCTCGCTGGGCGCCAGCTGATTGCCATTCTCATCCTCATAATTGATCGTATATGCCACGGCATCCCCCAGGATCCCATACGCAACTACGTAGTCCTTATCTCCTTCAACAATAAATGCTGAATAATAAACGGTATTGTTATCTTTTCCGCTCTCACGGATTCCCTTGACATAGTATTTTCCGCTGTCCTTCAGGGTAATCATCCCATTGCTGAAGCTCACTCTCTGCCCCGGCTGCAGATTCTCAAAGACCAAGCACTCACCGCTCTCATACTTTGGAGACTGGGTCCCGTTATTGGTCAGGTTGCCGCTGCGATTAAACTCTCCCTGAGCGCCGGACAAAAAGCGAATCTGATATGTGTAACTTTCCTTCTGCGCCGCCAGCACGGGAACTGTCATAGAAGCGATCATGCAGAAGGCAAGAAGCAATCCAGATAATCTCTTCATAGCTCTCATGTTACGTTGCCTCCTTCTTCTCTTCTTTCTTCTTCTCCGCCAGACCGTACATGGACAACAGCAGGAACAGGATGCCGCTCACAGACGAAGCGATGACAAACGGAGTCAGGTTCGATTCGTCGCCGGTCCGTACCACGGAAGTACCTCTGCCGCTTCTGTCGGTAGCCGTATTCTGTACTCGGTTCACGTTCTCCCGATTCCCGCTTGACGTCTCCTCCCGCGTTCTTGCGGCGTTGGGATTCATCTCTACTGCAAAATTCATCTGCAGGTCTGCCAGTGTATTCTGATAATCATTACCCTGAGTCTCACCCTCCAGAGCTACCTCCAAAGTAATCTTTCCGCTGTCTCCAGTAGCCAAGGTATCCAGGTAAAAATAATCCTCCAGGGCTGCCGTCGCTTCATGAAGACCTTCCCTACCTCCGCTGGCCTGATCGCCACCTACTGTGTCGCTGTCAAAAAGGACTGTCTCATTGTTATCCTTATCTGTATAGGTCAACCGATAGGTATAAGCTCCACCGGTCGCTCCAGAATTGGCGCTGCGGTCTTCAAGAGAGTACAGCACCTTGTTGGTCATATACCAGTCGGTCGCCGTGCCGTTCTCATTTTTCAGTGACAGTTCAACGATGGCATTGTCCCCAGGCTGAATCCCGTAGATCGTATCGTTGATGTCCGAGGTCTTGAAGCTACTCTCCATCTTCTTATCCTCGGTAAAGGTCACCCGCCAGTCAGACCCACCGTAGGAGGTCTCCGCACAGACGTTCATGGTCATGGAGGCGAGCAGGCTGCCCGCAAGCAGCAGATGAAACAGTTTCTTCTTCATAGTCTCTCCCTCCTT
>CAMWMT010000430.1 GCA_947175375.1 uncultured Clostridiaceae bacterium
GAGATCCCCTGGCCTTCTCAAAAACTTCCCGGTTACATATTTTCCATTTGTTTTACCAGCAGCAGTTTCTGTCCCGGAATGACCTCCGGAGCAGTCATCTCGTTCATACTGCAGATCTGATCGCTTGTGGTATGGTAGGCTTTCGCAATATCCCACAGTGTATCCGACGGCTGCACCACATAAATCAAAAATCCCGGCAGCGCCTTCAATGCTTCCAGATTCAGAGGATGTTCCTTCACATCGGAAATATGCTGTACGGTTACCCGGTCCAGCACCAGCGCGTGAATGAGAACCCCTGCTTTTATCTCCAGCTCTTCGTTGTTTGCCATATTGACCGAGAGCTGATCCAGAGAAGTCTGGAGATAATAAACACTGTTTTTGCCGATTCCCGAGACCTCTATCAGGTGTTCGAAGGGAACGGCTCCCTTCAGGCAGAGGAAGGGATGGCTGTCATCGGAGGTCACATAGAGCACCTGGACGGCTACTACGCCTTCCACCAGAAGCCCCTCTTCCGTTACCCGGATATCGTCTACCTTAACCTCTCCCCGGCTGTGGCAAATCTGCAGGATCGGCGCCTCCGCATTCCCGATCTTCATACGCTCCGTCACCCGGCATTTAGAGGCATTGCACACCAGAAGGTTCTCATATACAGCCGGGGCCGTGATCAGCTCCAGCTCCTTGGCCGGGCTGTAGAGATCACAGACCATGCTCAAGTGCTCTTCCTCATAGATCTGAATGTTCAGCTCCAGAACCGCGTCAATATTCAGTACCCGCATCTCCCCGTCATAGTCCGGCTTCACTTCCAGATCTCCATGGGCCAGATTCATCTCTATGTTTTCCAGCATTCCTTCCCGGCAGCCGCCTACATCCACGCGGCTGTTGAAGGGAAGCACCTGTTCCATCCAATAACCTTTTCCGAACTCTTCCTCTCCCTCATAGAGAATGAAGACAACCAGTTCTCCTTTGATGAGAACCTCGCCCTCTGACAGCCGCAGTTCTGCCCCCTGTATGGACACATCCTGCCAGAGCAGTTCCTGGATATTCGGTTTATTGGCCGGAAGAATAATCTCATCCTTAATCCGGCAGGTATCTTTCTTCTGCACCGCCAGCCCAGCCGCAGAGATATGACAGGTCTTGATCTGTACATTGTCGGAATCCTCCGCAGACACCGGAACCTCCTCATCGAAAAGTTCTTCCACCGCCAGTTCCAGGGTCACAATGGTCTTAATACTCAGCTTCCTGGAATTGATCAAAAAGGCAGACACATCCTCCAGCATCCATTTCAGCTGCAGACTGTCGCCATCTTTCGCATCCTCCACATTCATCATTTCCTCGAAGGGAATCTGTCCCTGAATGCTATGTAAACTGTTTGACGGGGAATCCCCCATGTACAGGACAGAAAACTGCCGGCTTCCCTTGACCCGCACCCGGCCGGCCTCCACCTTAACTTCCGCAATTTCTATGATGCCCTTCTCCTGAATGATCATGCCTGCATCCGGCATCTGCTCCGGAATATTATAGTCATCATCCAAAGTAATCTGGCTGACTGCTTTTCCTTTCTGCCGGTTCATGTGAATATTTTTCCGTACAAGCTCCACAACGCACACCCGCTTTCGTCTTTCCTTTCTACCAGTCTATGCCCGGATTTCAAACTTATACCAATTCACTGAAATACTACCGGTTTATCCACATACTCCGTCTTTACTACCAGATAGGGGAAACTGGGCGCTTCCGCCACCGTCTCCTCTCTGGAGGGGCCGATGAGGCTGGTGTCAAAGTAAATGGCATTCTCCGACAGATACAGCTCATTTACGGAAATACTGTAGCCGCTGGTCTTCTGTTCCCCGTAGCCGATACAGAGATACAGACTCCCCTCTTCCTCATACGTAAGCTTAAAAGCTCCCTGCTTTTTTTCCTCCAGAATGGACTGCAGGCCCTCCGGCGCTTTTCCTTCCTCCACAAGGGTATATTCCAGATCCCGCAGCTTTTCCCGTTCATTTGTCTGCACGCTGCACCCGGACAGGAGAAGCAGCAGGCAGCCCATGGTAAAAATCCAAACTATTTTTCGCATCTATTTCACCTCTTTCTTCATACTTATGGGGAAATTGCTTGTATTATCCTTGTTTTTTGCCGCCATCTTTATTATAATGGGTTCAGGCAGAACACTATCTGCAAGGAGGATTACTATGCACTTCAAAACGTCAGCCGACAGCCATGTGAATCACAGGTACAGCGGCATTTTGTTACACCCCACATCCTTCCCGTCTCCCTATGGAATCGGTGATTTCGGAAAAGGGGCTTATGAATTTATCGATTTTCTGGAAGCGGCCGGGCAGCATCTCTGGCAGATTCTTCCACTGGTTCCCATCACCTCTTTCGGCAATTCCCCGTACCAGGGCTTTTCCGTATTTGCGGGGGAACCGCTGCTGATCAGCCCGGAGCTTTTGAAAGAAAAGCATCTGCTGGCCCAGGAAGACCTGCAGAATATTCCGGACTTCGATCCCGGCAAGGTGTACTATGACCGGGTACGGGAATACAAATACGGCCTTTACCAGAAAGCCTTTACCTCCTTTCTGCATACGGCGGACAAAAATCTTCTGGAAGAATACGAATCCTTCTGTGAGGCCAATGAATTCTGGCTGGCTGATTACTGTCTCTTCATGGCAGCCAAGGACTTCCATGACGGCAAAGCCTGGATGGAGTGGCCGGAAGATCTGCGCAATCCCACAGAGGAGCGCCGGGCGATCTGGAGTGAGACTCTGAAGGACGGCATATTCTATCACAGGTTTTTACAATATCTTTTCTATGTGCAGTGGTACGATCTGAAACAGTATGCCAACGACAAAGGCATTGCCGTGATCGGAGATATTCCCATCTTCGTCTCCCCGGACAGCGCCGACGTATGGGCAAACCGGAAACTGTTCCAGATGACCGAGGAAGGGACCCTTTCTTCCGTGGCAGGAGTCCCGCCCGACTATTTCAGTGCCACCGGACAGCTCTGGGGCAATCCGCTCTACGACTGGGATGCGCACAAGGCAGACGGATACAAATGGTGGATTGCCAGAATCCGCAATCAGATCGATCAGGTGGATTATCTGCGTATCGATCATTTCCGCGGTCTGGAAGCCTACTGGT
>CAMWMT010000431.1 GCA_947175375.1 uncultured Clostridiaceae bacterium
GAATTCGTGTGGATTGGCGTGCTGAATTATCTGCGCCAGCCGTTACATATCACGAAACATCCCGAGCGATATGGAAGGATCGAAGAAGAGATAGATTTCACCCGGATACAGGAAAAGATACAGGAACTTGGACCGGATATCGTTCTGTCCAATTATACTTCTGAGGCCGCTGCGGAAAATTGCCTCATCGACGCCATGCCCATGACGCCGGTAGCAGGCTTTCATTCGGCGCTCCATATATATGAACGCTGGGCGAAACTGATGGGCGCAAAAAGCAGGGAAGGAGGATGGAAGGATGACAGAGCATTGTTCGAGAAATATTACGGCTGACAGTCTAACAGGAATGATTTTTGCTGCGGAAGGAATCCAGAATACCGTGGTGCTCTTGAATGGTCCCATGGGCTGCAAATTCTATCACAGTACGACTTCGCAGTTTTTGAGCATCCGCCCGCTTTTATGCCTGCCCTCTGAAAAAGGGGAGAAGGTGCCGGTGGATTATAATACTTTGAATAACTGGTTCTTTCGCCAGTCCCGTGTGCCCTGCACATGGCTGGACAGTTATGACTACGTGTATGGAACCTCGGAAAAAGTAAGGCAGGGACTTCTGTACCTGCGGGAAAATGTAGATTTTGACCTGCTGGTAATTATAAATTCTCCGGGAGCATCTCTGATCGGTGATCATCTAAATGAAGTGGCAGACGAGGTTCTTTTGAATCGCCCCTGCGTGATCTTGGAATCTCCGGGTTATTCCCGGGATTATGCTGCAGGATATGAAGAAGCGGCGCTGGAAATCATAAAACAGCTGCTGCCTGCTGCAGGGGAGTTTCCGGACAGAACCGGTGCTCCGGAAGACACGTGTGCGGAGCATACCAGGTCAGTGAATGTCCTGGGTCTGTCCATCTGGAACCGTTATTATGAGGGAGACCGGGCGGAACTGGAACGGATTCTTGGACTGTGCGGGATTCAGATCAACTGTTTCCTTTGCGCCGGCTGTTCTCTGGAAGAGATACGTCGTCTTCCGGATGCAGACCTGAACCTGGTGATCGATCCTCGTATGGGCACCGGATGCGCGACGTTTCTTGAAGAACGCTTCCGGATACCTGCCTATGTCTGCCCGGCTCTTCCCATTGGATTCCAGTCAGTTGAAGAGATGTGCCGGAACCTGTGCCAGTGTCTGGACGCCAGTCCTGCAAAGCTGATTGAGGAGAGTGAAAAAGCCCGCGCTCTGGCATGGTATAAGATCAATGATATCTATCAGATGTGCGGTCTTCCCAAAGGTGTTACCTTTGCTGTGGAAGGAAGCAGCAGCCAGGTCTGTGCTTACAGTCGTTTCTTCATTGACTATCTTGGGATGATTCCGGATTGCCTCTGTGTCACCGATGCAGAAGCCCCGAACCAGGAAACGCAGGAGCAGCTCTTTTTGCTTGCCCGCAGCTGCCAGGCGGAAGCAGCTCTTGAAAGGGACATTCTGGATACCCAGGCTGAACTGGTGTTTTCAGACGCCAACACGATCGCTATGCTGAAGGCTGCCGGCCACACTTTCTGTGGTATCGAGATCAGCCTGCCCGGGATGGGCTATACAGATATCATCCCCAAGACTCATATGGGGATTCAAGGGGCATTATTTCTGACCGAGCAGGTATTGAACGGGCTGATGTCAAAACTGTAGGATTTGATACATAAGAAACTCGGGTATAAATAGGATTGGCGGAGGGATTAAAGCATGAAATTTCTGATGAATTTTACAACTTCTGATGACGATATCAGACGGTATTCATCTGCCTGGGACCTTCGGGAGTATTATCAGAAATATGGATTGAGCGGACTTGAAGTGATGCCGCTTTCTTATCAGGATGGGAATATATGGAGACAGCCCGGGCAGTGTCCCATCATCGAGCCGGATATGGTGAAAGGCGTACATGCCTGCTGTATCACTGACTGGATGGGGCTTGACTGGACATACTTACTGGAACATTACTGGAAAGATCTTGATTATGCGCAGGCTATGGGAGCAGAGTATGTGGTCTTTCATGTTAGCCAGGCCAGCGATGAAGAACTGTATACCTGGCAGACCCGCCATACAGATGAAGAGGTGATTGACGCATCATGTGCTCTCATCAATGAACTGTTAAAAGGGAGAGAGTATTCGTTCTGGTTTTTGATGGAAAATCAGTGGTGGCCGGGCCTTACCTATCGGTCATCTGACTGCACGCGTCGTCTGCTGGATGGAATCCATTATGAGAAAAAGGGACTGATACTGGATACAGGGCATTTTATGCATACGGATCTGGAGCTTGCGACTCAAGAAGAGGCGCTTTTTTCACTGAACGCCATGCTGGATGATCATAGGGAGCTGATTCCCTGTATAAAAGGAGTTCATGTTCATCAGTCCCTGACCGGCTCCTATGTGAAAAACTGGTTGAAGGAAGGCAACATTCTTCCCGAAGATCCGGAAGAACGTTTCTGCAAAGTATATGAACATATTTTTGCCATTGACCGTCACGAACCGTTTACGGTCAGTGGGGTAGAGGACTTTATAAAAAGAATAGATCCACTTTATGTGACCTTTGAATATATCACCCGTGGACGAGAAGAACATGCGTCATATCTGGAAAAGGGCATATCTGCGTGTTCCTCTTTGATCGGCTAATTTCGCGATGCACGTATTTAAGCGGCAGGCGATGTTGTATTTTAAGATGGCAGTTATCCCGTGGTCTGTCAGATGGTCTGCATAATCCTTTTCAAAGAGGAAAATTCAAAGATTCTTGCTATCTGACAGGATTTCATATATACTGGTATTCACAGAAGTAAGCTAACGGCAGATGAATCCCTGTACAAAAGGGCGAGACACAGAAGAAATACAGAACACAGAAAGGGGATACATAGCCGATGGCAGACGGAATGGAAAAAACAGAAGTTCAGTGGCATCCGGGTTTTTATGGTGCGGCGGAGCTCGAGCTGATCTCGAACAGGGAGGAACTGGAATTCCTGAGGGAATATAACCTGAGCAAAGAGCCGCTGCGGATGGATCTGCTGATCATTAAAAAATTGTCAGATGTACCGATCGAGAATGAGATCGGGCGTATATTCAAAAAATACAATATCGTGGAATACAAGAGTCCGGAGGACGGAC
>CAMWMT010000432.1 GCA_947175375.1 uncultured Clostridiaceae bacterium
ATTCCGGATCCGCAGCGTGCAATCGATCAGCCGTTCCTGATGCCTGTTGAGGACGTATTCACGATCACTGGCCGTGGTACTGTTGCAACTGGTAGAGTAGAGCGTGGTGTGCTTCATCTGAACGAGGAAGTTGAGATCATCGGTGTGAAGGAAGAGGCTCGTAAGACGGTTGTAACCGGTATCGAGATGTTCCGTAAGCTTCTTGATGAGGCTCAGGCTGGTGACAACATCGGTATCCTTCTTCGTGGTGTGCAGAGAACAGAGATCGTTCGTGGCCAGGTTGTTGCAAAACCGGGCAGCGTAAAATGCCATACCAAATTCACGGCTCAGGTATACGTACTGACCAAGGATGAGGGTGGACGTCATACTCCGTTCTTCAACAACTACAGACCGCAGTTCTACTTCAGAACCACTGACGTTACTGGTGTCTGCAACCTTCCGGAAGGCACTGAGATGTGCATGCCTGGCGACAACGTAGAGATGAGCATCGAGCTGATCCATCCGATCGCTATGGAGCAGGGTCTTACTTTCGCTATCCGTGAGGGCGGCCGTACCGTAGGATCTGGTCGTGTGGCTACTGTCATTGAGTAATTAAAAATGTAAGAAAATGGGGCGTTCCATGAGGGGCGCCCTTTTCTGATATCTAGAAAATATTTTTGTTTGCATTTTCATAGAGATTATGCTATAATTATTACATGGAGATATAGCTCAGCTGGGAGAGCATCTGCTGGACGTGTAGAGGGTCACAGGTTCGAGTCCTGCTATCTCCATTTTTTATTGTCCTTTCAGGGGCTGACGCAAAATATGACGATGCCGCAGTATATGGCTGGAATATGCAGGATATCTGCACCATATACTGGTTGGATCGCTATCCTGCGGCAGTCCTTTCCTGATTCCTTGTGTTGCATATTCGTGTTGCATGACACAACAGATAATTTTAAGTATCTGCATATAAACGGCATTAAATTCCTGCTCTTATTAAGCACGGGTTCATGCACCGTTTATCATACTTTTCCGGCAATTTTTAAACGCCAGATATATAGATTGTTATTCAGTTCTGAAAATGATATGATGTAGGTGAAGTTCAGAATGCTAAAGAAGAAAAATACAGGGAGGTTAAAGATATGCTGATACGAAAACATATCCAGTTTTATGGAAGAGTGCAGGGAGTAGGATTTCGGTTTCATGCCACTTATAAGGCACAGTTTCTCGGACTGACCGGATGGGTCCGCAACTGTTATGACGGAAGCGTGGAGATGGAGGTGCAGGGCGAACCGGAACTCATTGATGATCTGGTTCGGCATCTGCACAGGCAGAGATTTGTCCGGATCGATCGAATGGATGAGGAGACGATCGATCTGAAGGAAGAGAGAGCATTTAAGGAGAAATGGTAAAAAATGGGAGTTTTGGCGGGCGGAGGAGCCATCCAATAAAAACTCCGGAAAGGACGAATCATGAGTGTAAATTATCATGCCTATCAGAGTAGGGGTGTACCTTTTTCTGAATATGAGGTAGTATGCGGGCAGTGGCGGCAGGAGTTTTCCGGGTATGACCCAGGCAGGATTGCGCGAATCCTACATCTGGAATCAGATGAACAATATCTATATCTGACATATTTTCAATGTCCCTATCGACTTCGGTTGGCAGACGGTGTTCTGGAAAAGCAGGAAGCAAATGAATGGTCAGAGGATCTTTATTTCAATGAATCCATGGCGTTGTATCATCTGCTACATTATACCAAAGACCTTCCGGTAGTGTCCGGGAAATGGGTTCCAAGCCATACGGTGGATGGTGTTGTGTGCCGGAATCCGGCAGTAAAGGACCCACTGCTTACTCCATTTGAGACAAGATATGCAGGGCGGACAGAAGAACTGAAGGCAGCCTGCCGGTCAGCAGGAGGCAGGGAATTGGAAACGGGAGATGCAGCATATGAGTTTGAAGTCTTTCCATATCTGCATCTGCGGCTGGTATTTTGGGACAAGGATGAAGATTTCCCGGCACAGGTTCAAGTACTGGTCGATCAGTGTGTGACGGATTTTGTGCATTACGAGACGATAGGGTGTATGATATCAGACCTGTTGGAAAGATTATAAGACTTGGCAGGAGTCACGATGCAGGCTCAGATTTCATCTAAGATGAGGCTGGATAGAATCTTTGCGATGGCGGATGGAAGGTAACACTGTCAGAATGCAGTTGGGAAAGCAGAACGATAGATTTTTATAGAAGGAGAGTCTGCATACAGACAAGAGATAAGATGAGAGGGATTGGAACAGTCGTGAATGTGCTTGCCGTACTGGCAGGCGGAGGAATCGGATTATTTTTAAAGGGCGGCATGAAGCAGAGATATCAGGATACCATGATGCAGGCGCTGGGATTGGCGACCATGTTCGTGGGAACGGTTGGAGCACTGCAGGGGATGCTGACAGTGGCAGATGGAAGCATTGGATCACAGGGAACGCTTCTGATGGTACTCTCTCTGACGATTGGCGGGATTGTCGGGGAATTTCTGAATATCGAGCATGGACTGGAACAGTTTGGAGAATGGCTGAAGAAAAAAGTACATGCGGAACAGAATGCCAGATTTGTGGAAGCATTTGTGACGACCTCCCTGGTCATCTGCGTAGGTGCTATGGCAGTAGTCGGGTCTCTGGAGGATGGACTGAATGGGAATCCCAATACTCTGATTATCAAGTCTGCGCTTGATTTTGCCATCGTGATCGTGTTTGCGTCGACGCTGGGGGTGGGAAGCCTTTTCTCCGCGATTCCGATTGCGATATGGGAAGGCGGACTTACGGCAGCGGCTGTATTTATCGCGCCATTTTTAAGTGATGCGCTGATCACGGATCTGTCAGCAGTTGGATCTGTTCTCATCTTTGGGGTTGGAGTGAACCTGCTCTTTGACCGGGGGATCAAGGTCGGGAATCTGCTTCCGGCGCTTCTGGGTCCGGTGGTCTTTCATATGTTTTTATAAAGATACTTCGTTGTCTGCGGTGAGGTGATTCCCCGCGTTTCCGTTTATGAGTATATACTCGTGAGCATATTCATCTGCCATTTTCCATGATACATAACGGCATGCTCACTCGTTATACATTTCATTGTTGGCAAAACTTTTCGTTCACGAGTATA
>CAMWMT010000433.1 GCA_947175375.1 uncultured Clostridiaceae bacterium
GTAGAACTGGCCGGAAAATATAGGGTTTCCTCTAATCGGGAGAGTGGACTGGGGCGTTATGATGTGATGCTTGAGCCGATTGATCGGACGAAGCCCGCTTATATTCTGGAGTTTAAGGTGCGCAATGTCAGGAGGGAGAAAACGCTGGAGGATACCTTACAGGCGGCACTGAAGCAGATCAAAGAGAAAGAATACGACAGGGAGCTGGTCGGAAGGGGGATTCCTGAAGATAATATCTGGCATTACGGATTTGCCTTTGAGGGGAAGGACGTTCTGATTGCTGGCATCCCAAGAAATGATGCTTAATATATGAAAGAGCTGGAAAGAGGATAGATGACAGATGGCTGAACAGTAATTCTGGAGTTAAGCAGATTTTTTGTAAGTAAATAATATTATATACATAATTATTTTTTATTGACAAGTATTAATAACGAATATAAAATGATATGGAAAGGAGAGAACTAAAGATGAAAAATATAATCACAGGATCAATTTTTTTACTGGTCGGTCTGGGACTGCTCGCGATGGCTTTTCTTATGGATCTGGATTTGGGCTATGCAGGCGGGGCTTTGTTGCGTCCATGGGTGCCGGATGCTCAGTTCTGGGCTTCCTGATACTGAAAAGTACGGGAAAGAAATAAGATCTGCGCCCGTTACGGCCGCAGTGTGGAAAAATATAAAATAATACGGAGGATATGAGATGAAAAAACATAAGACATTACTTTTGACGGCGGCACTTGTGGCACTCGCGCTGATAGGGAGAGTGCTCCTGAATTCGCCGGCTGCTGCAGGAACACCTATGGAGATCGAGATACTGGGCAGTACGATCCGTCCGGGAGAGACAACGGTGGATGATCTGTATGCAGAAGGATTCCAACTTTCGGACATACAGTCAAGACAATTTGATTTCAATGCCGGGACAAGCTGGTACAACTGTTATTCCCCTGGTATAATGACAGAAGGGTATACGGAATATCTGGGACTGCTCCTGATCAAAGACGATGAGCAGGTGGCTGCTGTGGATGTAGTTAATGAAAACCGTTCAAGCCAGAAGCTGGGAGCCTGCAAGGTGAGTGAGATCGCGATTTATTCGGTGGATGAAGAGGATATGGAACGGTGCGTGGTAGAGGGAATCCCGCTGAAAGATCTGACCCTTGAGAAGCTGACGGAGGTAAAGGGAGAACCTTCCGGACAGTGGGATATAGAAACGGAAGACGGAACCGAGCTGCATACGACTTGGAGCAGCAAAAAATATTCACTGGAGATCAAGAGTATCCAGGAGGATGGCAGGATTACGACCGTCTCGCTTGAATACGATGCCGGAAAATAATATGGATAAGGCTTTGCTTCATGTCAGAGAATCATAGATTCTGTAAATCTCTTCTTTAGAGGCAAGCAAGTCGGAGAAAGTACTTGCGCTTCCGGCAGAGACACCCATAAGGAATGCATGGAGGTAATCCTGCTTCTGCGCCCATCCGGCCACAAAGCCTGCCACCATGGAGTCCCCTGCTCCTACGGCATTCACAAGCTTTCCTTCCGGTGCGGGTCGCATATGTACTTCGCCGTTTTCCGCCACAAGTACAGCGCCCTGCCCGGCCATAGATACCAGTACATTCCTGGCGCCCATTTCCTGCAGTTTCTTTGCATAGGGAACCACATCTTCCCGGGCAGTCAGCGTGACATCGAAGATTTCCCCCAGTTCATGGTTATTTGGCTTGATCAGGAACGGATGGTATTCCAGCACGTTCAAAAGCAGATTTTTTGTAGCATCTACCACAAACAGGATGTTACGCCTGCTTAAAGCGGCCAGGATGTCCCGATAGATGGAATCCGGCATGCTCTCAGGAATACTTCCCGCCAGTATCAGAGTATCCCCGGCTTTCAGCTGGTCTAACTTTTCCATTAACCGGTCAATGGCAGACGGCTCGATCACCGGTCCCATGCCGTTGATCTCTGTTCCGTCGAAATCCTTCATTTTGATATTGATCCGGGAGCAGCCATTATCCAAATGAATGAAATCACAGTGAAAACCAATTGTCTTCATTCTTCGGAGCAGTTCATCTCCGGTAAAACCTGCTGTAAATCCCAGAGCCACATTTTCTATTCCGAGATTTTGGAGTACAGTGGACACATTGATGCCTTTTCCACCTGGAAGCATCTGTTCCGCGCAGGTGCGGTTCGTCTTCCACAACTGAAAGTCTTTTATGGATACGATGTAGTCCAGAGATGGATTAAATGTGACAGTATAGATCATATCTTCATTTCTTCGCTTTCTATATTTTCTTTGACTGTTTCAGTATATATCCACAGCCATTCAGAGTCAATCAGGTGAATTCACAAATTTCCCGATAAAACTTTATATTGTCGCTTCTTTACAAACAGCCATAGAAAAGATATGATTATGAAAGAATTGATTTTATGGAGGAAATCGGAATGAGCGATATTATGGAATTTGCCAGTAGAGAAGAATTCCGGAAATGGCTTTCTGAGCATTGCATGTCTAAGGATGGTATTTGGCTTCTGTTTGGAAAAGCTGGTGGACCAAAAACGGTCAAAGCTGGGGAAGCGCTGGAAGAAGCGCTTTGTTTTGGATGGATTGACGGACAGATGCAGAGCATTGATGATAAAACGTATAAAAAATATTTTTCCATGCGCCGGGAGAAGAGTAAGTGGTCAGAGAAAAATAAGTCACTGGTAAAAAGCCTGGAAGAGCGGGGACTGATGACCGATTTTGGCAGAAAGAAAATAGAGGAAGCGAAGAAAAACGGACAGTGGGACGCTCCCAAACCCAATGCAATTACAGAAGAACAGATTGCCAGCCTGGCCGCACTGCTGGAAGAATATGAGCCAGCCTTCACGAATTTTCAGGCCATGTCTTTATCAGTAAAGAAAACCTATACACGGGCATATCTTGACGCAAAGACTGAGGCCGGAAGGGAAAAGCGGATTGCCTGGATGGTGGACAGGCTCAATAAGAACCTGAAGCCAATGTGATGCTATGGGTGTTTACAAGAAAATAGTGAAAAAACTTGTGATATTATAAGATAAAGGAGAAAGCATGAGACGAAAGAGACTGAACCAGACCATCAAACTGAGTGATGAACAGAAGAAACAGATCCTCAGCGAA
>CAMWMT010000434.1 GCA_947175375.1 uncultured Clostridiaceae bacterium
GAGAAGAAAATCAGACGCTGACTCTAACCACGGAAGCGGCAGGAAAGAAGTATACACAGGAATACAAGCTGAATATCAGCGCAGGAGAATCCCAGGAATGTGAGATTCTTTCCTATCGGATTGGAGACACAGAAGGTACAATCACAGGAAATACGGTTCAGATTGAACTGCCCTATGGCACCAGCTTGACAGGAACCAGAGCTGAGATTGAGATATCGGAAAAAGCAACGATTACCGGACCTTCCGAGCTGGCATATAATACTCCTCTGACCTATATAGTAAAGGCGGAAGACGGGACAGAGAAGACCTGGACAGTGACGATCACGGAACGGGCAGTTGCCACCGGACGGCAGATCACTTCTTTCTCTTATGGTTCTGCGCAGGGCGTGATCGACCAGGGCAGCAATATGATCACACTCACACTTCCGGCAGGTGTGGATATCACGCAGCTAAAGCCTACAATCGAGGTATCGCCCTTTGCAACAGTGTCGCCTGCGTCCGGGGAAGCGGTGAACGCGTCTTCTCCGGTATATTATACGGTGACTTCCCAGTCCGGGGTGAAAAATACCTATCAGTTGACTGTAAAACAGAACGCAGCTTCGGAGAATGTCCATGAGGCTGAACTGAATCGGTATCTGAAGAACATCATAAGCTCCTATACCAGTAATTTTATCAGCGATAATGGAGACTGGGAATGGTTCAATGTTGGAAATTATTACAGTACCTATAGAGGAAGTCCCGGAATCTCAGACGCGGATCTGATGGAGGATTATGACATCTATGGTCTGGTGAACAGTATAAAAAGCATGACCGATTATGAGCGTGTCATCCTTGGACTGACAGCCATGGGTATTGATGCTACAAATCTGGATGCCTATGGGAACGGTACGCCGTTTACTGTGGGATCAGGAGCCGAAGTATCCAATCTTGTGGAAGCCGTATACAATTATAAGACGGACGATGCGGATATCAACGCAATTGTCTTTGCGTTGCTTGCGCTGGATGCGGGGAATTATACCGTTCCCGCCAATGCGGTCTGGACCAGGGAGAGGCTTCTGGAAGAGATGCTGGGTTACGATCTTGCTTCTGGCGAATATGGGGTCGATATGATGGGTATGGTCGTGACTGCTCTTGCGCCTTATCGGAATGATGCTGTCTATGGCAGCCGGGTACGGGCAAAGCTGGAAGATGGGCTTTCAGGTATCTTAAATTCCATGGAACGGAACTATACATTTAAGTATGGCGGGACTACTGCTTCTGAGAGTTCCTCCTGGGTCATCATGGCGCTGTGCAGCATGGGGCTTGACTGTTATTCCGATCCCCGATTTGGTGACGGAACGAAAGACGGAAATGTTTTGGGTCAGTGGATGCGGTATTATATCATGGATAGGAACAGCGGCAGAAGGGGATTCTCCCATTACTTTGTGGACAGTTCCAATTTCAGATGGAATAAGATGGCGACCTATCAGGGCTGCTATGCTCTGCAGTGTTACCTGAATTTCCTGAATCATGGGGGAGCAGGAAAACCCTATGATCCATGGTATCATCTGTATGACTTCGGAGAACCGTTGAATGACGAAGCGGAGATTCTCTCCTTTATTCTGGAAGGGCAGGAAGCGGAGATCGTGAGTACGGATATGGAGCATTCGGTCAAAGTGACGCTTCCTACAGGGACTTCTCTTACGAATATGACTCCGAAGCTGGTACTGTCTGATGGAGCGTCGCTGGAATCTCCGGAACTCCCGGTCACTTTTGTAGATGGAAAGGAACAGTATTTCTACATTGTGGCTGAGGACGGAATCACAAGGACACAGTGGAGTGTGACGGTTACGCTGAACGAAGATACAGCGCAGACCGGTACGACGCTGGATACAGGAAGCATCGCACTGAAGGATGCCGGCGGGCAGACGGTCACGATACAGAACAGACAGGTGAAAACGACAGATACGGGTATCGAGATTCTGCTGACCGTGGCAGATGATGTAGATATCACAAAGCTTCGGCTGCTTGCAAATTTGCTGTCTCCAGGAGCAGTGTCGGATGTGGATCTGACAGGCGAAGAACTTCTTAACTTAAGTAACTGGGTGAACATTACAGTCACTTCCGGGGATGGGAAACATACCGGCGTCTACCGGATCAAGGCGCAGCAGGAAGAATATGCCGCGATTACGGGCTTCTCCCTGTTGGTTGGAGAAACGTCTTATCCGGGAACGATATCAGGAACAACGATTACGGTGTCCGGAGTACCTGCGGATGCGGATGTGACAGCGGCAGTGCCGACGATCACTCTGTCGGAAAAAACAGAGGTATGCAGTCCGCTGAGCGGAGTTCCCAACGATTTTACCACCCCGCAGATGTATACGGTAAATGGTTCTAATGTGAAGAGCCGTACCTATACCGTGACGGTGGTGAAAGATGGCGCTCCGGTCAATCCGGGTGGAGATGATCCTTCCATTAGTGCAGTAATCAGCAGCTTTAGTGTGTTTGGAAGAAACGGTGAGATTGATAACGATACGAGGACTATTGTAGTGACACTGCCAGAAGGGACGGATGTTCGCGCCGTGTCGCCGACCATAACCGTGACATCAGGCTGGACGGTCAGTCCTGCATCGGGAAGCGTTGTGGATCTGACTTCACCGGTAGTCTATACGCTGACGGATGGAACGAATAAAATCACTTATTCAGTTACAGTCAGATTCCAGAAGACCACATCGCAGCAGTTGTGGGAGAAGATGGAAAGCGACGAAAACAACACAATCACAGACTATCAGGTGGTCAAATAGGAAAGGGGCGGAAAAATATGTATCGGACAAAGCGAATGTGGATATGGTTATTGGCTTTTGTGCTGGCGGCAGGTGCAATCCTGCTGTCCGGCCTGTCGGCTCTTGCGACGGAAGGAAGTCCCGGAGATGTGCACACCATTACAGTTAAAAAGGAAAGCACAACCCCCATGTGGTCGGATGAGGATGACTTTGCGCTAATATTTATCGGAGTGAATGAGGAACCTTCAGGAAATTTGAGTACAGACAAGGGAGGGGAAAGCACAAAAGAGGCAAAGGCAGGTGATACAGTAAAGATTCAGCTGTTCGATTCCACGCATAAATGGCATGTGTTCTATGA
>CAMWMT010000435.1 GCA_947175375.1 uncultured Clostridiaceae bacterium
GTGTTATCTGTGGAAGAATAAGGATGACATGATCAAAATGATCTGGAGGAAACGAAACAATGAATAGCTGGATAAGAAGGAAATTTCTTTTTTTATATAAATATTCAGGAAAGTGGATTTCCTGGCTGCTCAATCGGAGAAGAAGAAAAAACAGGAAAATATATAAGATTCTTCTGTTCTGTAACTCTTCCACGATGGAAGAGCATCTTCTGAACTATGTGGAACAGGTGGAAGAGGGGCCGTATCAGTTCTATGTCTTTTTTGGAAGCGGGTATGCAGACGGAGCGGGACACCAATTGGAGGATACCTTATTTCGAAGTAAGAAAATTGTGTCTCTCGTACATCTGTGGCAGATGTTCTGCAGATACTGGGATTTGATCGTATGTGCGGATCTGGATCATCCGTTTTGGCTGTTTAAAGGAACGATACCTCTCTTATATATTGGTCACGGGATATCAAATGTCAGTTATGATAAGGGGAAGACCGTATATGACTATGGTCCGGAAAGCTATGACGAGAATGGTGAATTCCTGTTTGATAAAGTACTGGAGCCCAATAGAAGGATTGCAGCGCTCATGAAAGAAAGCGACCGGAAATTTGAAGATCTGATCTGTCATACAGGATACCGGTTTGCGGGAAAGATAAAGGAAGAATCGGAGAAAGGGAAGCAGTACAGAGAACAGTTCCATCTTCCGGCAGACCGGCCGGTGGTAAGCTTTTTTGGTTCCTGGAACAGGGAAAGCCTGTTTCATGTCCTTGGAGAAGATCTGTTTCCTGTCTGTGACAGATTAAAAGATCAGTATTCTTTTATCTTTTCCATTCATCCCAGAGAATACCAGGAATATGATACGGAGGTAAAGCCATTTGGAGCGTTAGTCGAACAGCAGAGGGAAAAAGGCTTTCTGGTACGTTCTCCCGGGGAAGACTGGATTCCATATATTATGGCAAGTGATGTGGTTGTTGTGGATTATTCTACTATGATGTCCCTGGCGATCCTGGCGGGGAAAAAAGTCATTGTCAGTGAGTTCCCGGATGAAAAAGTGGGGACATGTTCTCTGGCGTATCAGGTAAAGAGGACGTTTCCGGTGTTGGCGGATGCCAGTGGACTGGAGGAAGCGTTGAAGCAGGTATTTGAGATTCCTGTGTTTGGAAAGATGGCGGAGCGGTTTCAGGAGGAACTGTATGTGTCAACAGAGGATTATAAGAAGAGGGTGAGGAAGATTACGGAAGAGATGATTGCCGGGTAGCAGAAATACTGTTGTGCGGAAATATTTATTGTAATTCTTGCAACCGTTACGACGGTATGCTATGATAAAAACGTTTTACAAATAGACAGACAATGAGGAGGAACCTGTTATGGAGAATGAAGTAGTTTCCAAAAATTTTATTGAGATAGAGATTGACAAGGATCTTGCAGAGGGTGTCTACGATACGGTCCACACCCGCTTCCCGCCGGAGCCCAACGGCTATCTGCATATCGGACATGCCAAGTCTATTCTTTTGAACTATGGACTTGCAAAGAAATATAACGGAAAATTTAATATGCGTTTTGACGATACGAATCCGACCAAAGAACGGGTAGAATTCGTAGATGCGATCAAGAAGGATATTCAGTGGCTGGGTGCTGACTGGGAAGACCGGCTATTTTTCGCGTCTGATTATTTTGAACAGATGTACGACGCAGCGGTGAAGCTGATCAAAAAGGGCAAAGCTTATGTGTGTGACCTGACGGCAGAAGAGATCCGTGAATACCGCGGGACCCTGAAAGAGCCCGGGAAAAACAGTCCGTATAGAGAGCGGACCGTGGAAGAGAACCTGAGATTGTTCGAGGATATGAAGAACGGAGTCTATAAGGACGGAGAGAAGGTGCTTCGCGCGAAGATCGATATGGCTTCTCCCAACATGAACATGCGTGATCCGGTCATCTACCGTGTGGCGCATATGAGCCATCACAATACAGGTGATGCATGGTGCATCTATCCCATGTATGATTTTGCACATCCGATCGAGGATGCCATAGAAGGAATCACCCACTCTATCTGTACGCTGGAATTCGAGGACCATCGTCCTCTTTATGACTGGGTGGTGCGAGAACTGGAATATCCGCATCCGCCAAGGCAGATTGAATTTGCCAAGCTGTATCTGACCAATGTGGTGACTGGCAAACGTTATATTAAGAAGTTGGTGGAAGATGGGATTGTAGACGGTTGGGATGATCCCCGTCTGGTATCTATCGCTGCCCTTCGCCGCCGCGGGTTTACACCGGAGTCCCTGCAGATGTTCGTGGAGCTCTGCGGAGTGGCAAAGGGACAGAGTTCTGTAGATTATGCCATGCTGGAATACTGCATCCGGGAGGATCTGAAGATGAAGCGCTCCCGTATGATGGCAGTCCTTGATCCGATCAAGCTGGTCATTGACAACTATCCGGAAGACGAAGTAGAATATCTGGATGCAGCGAATAATCTGGAAAATGAAGCGCTTGGGACGAGGCAAATTCCGTTCTGCCGAAAACTGTATATCGAGCGGGATGATTTTATGGAAGAGCCTCCGAAGAAATACTTCCGTCTCTTCCCTGGCAATGAAGTACGCCTGATGCATGCTTATTTTGTAAAATGTGAGAGCTTTGTTAAGGACGAGAACGGAAAGATCGTGGAAGTACACTGCACTTACGATCCGGAGACGAAAGCCGGTAGTGGATTCACCGGACGCAAGGTTAAGGGCACAATCCACTGGGTGCCGGCGCCATATGCAGTGGATGCGGAAGTCCGGCTGTATGAAAATCTGATCGATGAAGCGAAAGGCGTGTATAACGAGGACGGAAGCATGAATATCAATCCAGATTCGCTGGAAGTGGTACAGGCGAAATTGGAGCCGGCGCTGAAAGACGTGAAGGCTTACGACAGCTTCCAGTTTGTGCGGAATGGGTTTTTCTGTGTGGATGCAAAGGATTCCAGGGAAGATGCACTGGTGTTTAACCGGATTGTGTCTCTGAAGAGTTCGTTTAAGTTACCGAAATAGAATGCGAAGCGATGTCGTCAACAGGGGGTGTCGGGAAAGTCGCCCCGGCTGTATGATAAGCGCTTGTATGGAGTGTATCGGACAGAAAACAGGCTTTG